>JBJMTR010000246.1:0-4596 GCA_045811565.1 Bradyrhizobium sp. | reverse complement strand
TGCCTATGTCACGGCGGGTGGCATCAACGCCACGCTCCCGAGCGACAAGACGCCGGATACCGTCACGCTGCCGGAGGCGATCGCGTTAATCGACGAGCGCGCTGCCAGGGGCGGCGGCAAGCCTAAGCGCGCGCCCAAGAAAGCGGCGACCGCGAAGAAGCCGGCGGTCAAGGCCGGCGCCGACACCGAGGCGCCCAAGGTGGCCAAGAAGGTGGCGGTGAAAAAAGCGGCGGCAAAACCGAAATCGGGAGCGGTGAGCAAGGCACGTGCGCCAGTCGCTTCGGCGGCCAAGACTTCGGCGGCAAAGCCGGCACCTGCAACAAAAACGCCCGCGAAGAAAAGCGCGGGCAAGGCGCGTGGATAAGTGACACGGAAGCGCGAACATGGCTTTCCGGCCCGGGACGCCATCGTCGCCTTCATCCGTGCGCATCCAGGCAAGATCGGCACGCGCGAGATCGCGCGCGAGTTCGGACTGAAGAATGCCGACCGCGCCGAGTTGAAACGTATCCTGCGCGAGCTTGCCGACGAGGGCACGATCGCCAAGCGAGGCAGGAAGATCCAGGAACCGGCTGGCTTGCCGCCGACGGTGATGGCCGACATCACCGGCCGCGATACCGACGGCGAATTGATCGCCACCCCCACCGAATGGGATGCCGAAGAGAACGGACCCGCGCCACAGATCCGCATTCATGTGCCGCGCCGGCCGCAACCGGGCACAGCGGCCGGCGTCGGCGACCGTGCGTTGCTGCGCATCGAAACTGCCGAGGAGAGCAAGGGGCCTCCCTATCACGGCCGCGTCATCAAGATCATCGATCATGCCAGGGCGCGCCTCCTCGGAATTTTCCGCGCGCTGCCTGAGGGCGGCGGCCGGCTGGTGCCCGTCGACAAGAAGCAGGCCGGCCGCGAGTTGAATATCGCGAACGCCGACACCAATGGCGCTGAGGACGGCGATCTCGTCAGCGTCGACCTCATCCGCAGCCGCGGCTTCGGCCTTGCCTCCGGCAGGGTGAAGGAACGGCTCGGCTCGCTTGCGAGCGAAAAAGCGATCAGCCTGATCGCGATCCACGCGCACGAGATTCCGCAGGCCTTTTCCCCGTCGGCGCTGCGCGAGGCCCAAGAAGCAAAACCCGCCACTCTGCAAGGCCGCGAGGAATGGCGCGATGTGCCGCTCGTCACCATCGATCCACCCGATGCCAAGGATCACGACGACGCCGTTCACGCCGAGCCAGATCCCGATCCGAACAATAAAGGCGGCTATATCGTCAACGTCGCGATCGCCGACGTCGCCTTCTATATACGGCCGGGCTCGGCGCTCGACCGCGACGCGCTCCAGCGCGGCAATTCGGTCTATTTCCCAGACCGCGTGGTGCCGATGCTGCCCGAGCGCATCTCCAACGATCTTTGCTCGCTGGTGCCGGGTGAAGCCCGCGGCGCGCTCGCGGTACGCATGGTGATCGGCAATGACGGCCGTAAGCGCTCGCACAGTTTTCATCGCGTGCTGATGCGCTCAGCCGCGAAGCTGAATTACGCCCAGGCGCAGGCCGCGATCGACGGCAGGCCCGATGACACCACCGGTCCCCTGCTCGGGCCGATTCTCAACCCGCTCTACGCGGCCTACGCGCTGGTGAAACTTGCGCGCGCCGAACGCGATCCGCTCGATCTCGATTTGCCGGAGCGCAAGATCCTGCTGAAACCCGAGGGCACCGTCGACCGCGTCATCGTGCCGGAACGTCTCGACGCGCACCGGCTGATCGAGGAGTTCATGATCCTCGCCAATGTCGCGGCGGCCGAAACGCTTGAAAAGAAGGGTTTGCCGCTTATCTATCGGGTGCATGATGAACCGACGCAAGAGAAGGTTCATAACCTCCAGGAATTCTTGAAGACGCTCGATCTTCCGTTTGTGAAAAGTGGTCCGCTGCGCCCGTCCCTGTTCAACGTCGTGCTGGCGCAGGTCGAAGGCCAGGATTACGAATCGCTGGTGAATGAAGTGGTGCTGCGCTCGCAAGCCCAGGCGGAATATTCGGCGGAGAATTACGGCCATTTCGGCCTGAACCTGCGACGCTACGCACATTTCACTTCGCCGATCAGGCGATATGCAGACCTGATCGTTCATCGCGCGCTGATCCGCGCGCTTGGGCTGGGCGAAGGCGCGCTGCCGGAATCCGAAACGCTGGAAACACTCAGCGAGGTCGCGGCGCAGATTTCGGTCACCGAACGCCGCGCGATGAAGGCGGAACGCGAGACCGCCGACCGGTTGATCGCGCATTTTCTGGCTGATCGCGTCGGCGCAACGTTTCAGGGCCGCATCTCCGGCGTCACCCGCGCCGGGCTTTTCGTGAAACTTGACGATACCGGCGCCGACGGGCTGATTCCGATCCGCACGCTCGGCACCGAATACTACAGTTATGACGAGACGCGCCACGCGCTGGTCGGCTCGCGCAGCGGTGCCATGCACCGGCTGGGTGACGTTGTGGACGTGCGTCTGGTAGAAGCAGCACCAGTGGCAGGCGCGCTGCGGTTTGAGCTGTTGTCGGAAGGTCAGGTCATTCCGCGCGGCAGAAAACGCGATCGTCCGCGCGACGGTCCGGGAGCCGAGCGTAGCGCGAGAGCACATCCGGGCCGCAGCCCGCGCAAGAAGGATCGCAAGCCGGGCAAAGCAAAGTCGGGCAAATCGAAAAGAGGCAAGTCATGGAGACGGTAAGCCCGACGACGACAGTCTGGACGCGCGAGGTTGCTGCTGCCGAAAAGCGCGATTTGTGGGGCGCGATGAAGCGCGGTTTTCTCTGCCGCTGCCCACGGTGCGGCGAAGGCAGGCTGTTTCGCGCGTTCCTGAAGGTCGACGACCATTGCTCGGTTTGCGGGCTCGATTTCACGCCGCACCGTGCCGACGACCTGCCCGCCTATCTCGTGATCGTGATTGTCGGGCACATCGTGGTGCCCTTGGCGCTGTCGATCGAGACCAACTTCTCGCCGCCAGTGTGGCTGCAATTGGCGATCTATCTGCCCCTCACCCTCTTTGCATCTCTTGCGCTGCTGCAACCGGTAAAGGGCGCCGTGGTTGGTTTCCAATGGGCGCTGCGCATGCATGGCTTTGACGAAAACGCCCCTGGCGACATTTCTCCCGGCTAGCTAAGCGAGATCAAGAAAACCAACGGGGATGGAATGACCGAAATAGCAACCGCCATAAAGGAAGAAAAAGAAGCCGATCACCACCCTTACTTTCGGCCCAAGGATGCCGCGACGCTGATCCTGATCGATCGCTCCGGCGACAAGCCAAAAGTTCTGGTCGGCAAGCGCCACGACAATGTGGTGTTCATGCCGGGCAAGTATGTTTTCCCGGGCGGACGCGTCGACAAGTCGGACAACCGCGTTCCCGTTGCGGCTCCGATCAGCAATGAACTCGAGGCCAATCTTCTCAAGGGCAGTCCGAAGATCACGCCAGGCCGCGCGCGGGCGCTCGCCAACGCCGCCATCCGCGAGGCCTGCGAGGAAACCGGTCTCTGCCTGGGCTGCAAGGTCGATAAGCCTGTAAAGCTCGATGGCGCCTGGAAACCGTTCGCCGATGCCGGTCTGCTGCCGGATCCTTCCGGCCTGTTCCTGATCGCACGCGCTATCACCCCGCCCGGCCGCGTGCGGCGTTTTGATACGCGCTTCTTCACCGCGGATGCTTCGGCTATCGCCCATCGCATCGAAGGCGTGATCCATGCGGATGCGGAGCTGGTCGAACTGGTTTGGGTCGAGATCGGCTCTCAACCACTTGCCGACGCGCATGCGATGACAAAAAATGTGCTCGCCGAACTTGATCGCCGCTTGGCAACCGGTCCCTTGCGGCACGAGGCGCCGGTGCCGTTCTTCCACTTCTATGGCGGTAAGATGCAAAAGGACGTGTTGGGAGCGTAGCGTCTCGCAACCAGGCCAACTGTCATTCCAGGGCGCCCCTCGGCGCGAGCCCGGAATCCATACTCACGATCGTGGTTATGGATTCTCTGATGTGCAATTGCGCATTATAGCTCGTCGCTTCGCGCCCCCGGAATGACAGCTGTGTCGTAGACACGCATAAAAACAAAATATTCTTCTGCATGCCGCACAATGGCGCGGTTTCGTGTCGTGCCTATCTCTTTCCTAACACCAACCACACGGAACGGGGCAATGGCACAACGGCAGCTCAAGCTCGGCGCGTTCATGCGGCCGGTCAGCATTCATACCGGCGCCTGGCGCTATCCCGGCGCCTGGCCGGATGCCAACTTTAACTTCCCGCATATCAAGCAGCTGATCCAAAAATTGGAGGCCGGAAAGTTCGACGCCTTCTTCATGGCCGACCATCTGGCCCTGCTGAACATGCCGATCAATGCGCTCAAGCGCAGCCACACCGTGACATCCTTCGAGCCGTTCACGCTGTTGTCGGCACTATCGGCCGTCACTGAACATATCGGATTGATTGCGACCGGCTCGACCACGTTCGACGAGCCGTATCATGTCGCACGCCGCTTTGCCTCGCTCGATCACATCAGCGGTGGCCGTGCGGGGTGGAATATCGTCACCACCTCCAACCCGGATGCCGCGCTGAATTTCGGGCTCGATGACCACATGGAGCAC
>JBJMTR010000245.1:0-13233 GCA_045811565.1 Bradyrhizobium sp. | reverse complement strand
TTTCCTTGGTCAGCGTCGTGCCCTTGCGCAGCGAGAGCAGCTCCAGCATCTGGTATTCCTTGCCGGTCAGATGCACGCGCTGGCCGCCGACCTCGACCGTCTTGGTGTCGAGATTGACCACGAGATCGCCGGTCTGGATCACCGACTGGGCGTGGCCCTTGGAGCGGCGCACGATCGCATGGATACGCGCAACCAGTTCGTCCTTGTGGAAGGGTTTGGTCATGTAGTCGTCGGCGCCGACGCCGAGACCCTTGACCTTGTCCTCGATGCCGGCGAGGCCGGAGAGGATCAGAATGGGGGTCTTGATCTTCGACACCCGAAGCTGCTTGAGCACGTCGTAGCCGGACATGTCGGGCAAATTGAGGTCGAGAAGGATAATGTCGTAGTCGTAAAGCTTGCCGAGATCGACGCCTTCTTCCCCGAGATCCGTCGTATAGACGTTGAAACTCTCGGATTTAAGCATCAACTCGATCGACTGCGCGACGGCGCTGTCATCTTCTATCAGCAAAACGCGCATGCCAGTCCCCTATAGTCGCCGCTCCGGGCGTCAGGTCGGCCGCACTTGCGGCACTCACAAAACGCCTTCAACAACTGATTCGGATCCTGACGCCACATGGTTAACAAAAACTGATTCCTCTTCGCAAGCTCTAACGGTGCAATTTTTGTCGAATCGCCCTAAGATGTTGCGTGGAAGCAGTTTTTCTTATCCGTTCTCGTTCAAGTTCCGCATTAAGAGACGGGCCTAACCGACTCTCGCGACTCGCCCTTCTTCTGACGGGCAAGCGCTCTCAGTCACCAAAGACAGTGACGCAATGATTAACGATGCGGGTAAACACGAGGTTAAGCGGACGCGCCGAATACGCGGAAACTTAAGGTTTTCGCAATGAAGGCGCTCGCGGAGCAGATCGGCGACATCGACGGCGTCAATATTTATGGCCGCGTCGTCGGCGTGCGCGGCCTGATGGTTGAGATCGCGGGCCCCATCCACGCGATGTCGGTTGGCGCGCGCATCGTGATCGATACCGGCGGCAACCGCTTCATCCCGTCCGAGGTCATCGGCTTCTCCGGCAGCAATGCTGTTGTCATGCCGTTTGCCGGACTAGAGGGCGTCCGGCGCGGCTGCCGCGCCGTGATCGCCAATGCCGCCGGTCAGGTGCGGCCGTCGCCGTCCTGGCTCGGCCGCGTCCTCAACGCGATGGGTGAACCGATCGACGGCAAGGGTCCGCTGGCGCAGGGACCATCGCCGGTGCCCTACCGCAACGCCCCGCCGCCGGCGCATTCGCGCAAGCGGGTCGGCGCGCCGCTCGATCTCGGCGTGCGCGCGCTCAATACGTTCCTGACCTGCTGTCGCGGCCAGCGGCTCGGCATCTTCGCCGGCTCCGGCGTCGGCAAGTCGGTGCTGCTGTCGATGCTGGCGCGCAATGTCGATGCCGACATCACGGTGATCGGCCTGGTCGGCGAACGCGGCCGCGAGGTGCAGGAATTCCTGCAGGACGATCTCGGTGAAGAGGGCCTCGCCCGCTCGGTGGTGGTGGTCGCGACTTCGGACGAGCCGGCGCTGATGCGGCGGCAGGCGGCCTATCTGACGCTCGCGATCGCGGAGTATTTTCGCGATGAGGACAAGGACGTGCTGTGCCTGATGGATTCGGTGACGCGCTTTGCGATGGCGCAGCGCGAGATCGGCCTGTCCGCCGGCGAGCCGCCGACCGCCAAGGGCTACACGCCGACTGTCTTCACCGAATTGCCAAAACTGTTGGAGCGGGCAGGGCCGGGGATCGGCGCCGGCACGATCACCGGTATCTTCACGGTGCTGGTGGACGGCGACGACCATAATGAGCCGATCGCGGACGCCGTTCGCGGCATTCTCGACGGACACGTGGTGATGCAGCGCTCGATTGCCGAGCGCGGACGCTATCCAGCTATCAACGTGCTCAAATCGGTCTCCCGCACCATGCCGAAATCGGCCGATGCGGCCTATCTGCCTGTCATCACCAAGGCGCGCCAGGTAATGGCGACGTATGCCGATATGGAAGAACTCATCCGTCTCGGTGCATATCGGGCCGGTTCCAGCCCGGAAGTGGACGAGGCGATCCGATTACACGAGCCGTTGGAGGCGTTTTTGCGCCAGGCCAAGGAGGAAGCCGCCAGCCTCGGCGACGGCTACCAGCAACTGGCCCACATCCTGTCGAACTTGGAAACGGAACGCTAACTTTGTCAGGCCATCATCGCCGGCACATGATTAGCCATGCCGGCGGGGCCCCCCGGGGAGCCGGCTCTGTCCCGCGTGCAAATTGGGACTTCTGGGGAGTATGAGTCGATGAAGTCACGTGAAACGCTGATCCGCTTGAAGAAGTTTCAGGTCGACGAAAAGCGCCGCAGGGTCGCCCAGATTGAAAGCATGATTGCCGATTTCCAGCGGATGTCGGTGGACCTTGAGCGCGAAATCCAGGTCGAGCAGGAGCGGGCGGGAATCAATGATCCCACCCATTTCGCCTATCCCACTTACGCCAAGGCGGCGATCCAGCGCCGCGAGAACCTGACCCGTTCCGCCGACGAGCTGCGCATCCAATTGGAAGATGCCAAGGCGCTGCTGTCAGAAGCGTTCGAGGAGCTCAAGAAGGTCGAGCTGTTGGACGAGCGCGACCAGGCGCGCGAGCGCGCCGAAGAGAACGCGCGCGAGCAGGCCGATATGGATTCGATCGGGCTGATGCGTGCCCGCCTCGGCGCCATCGCCTGACGCATTCCTTCCGCTGGTCGGACGACAATAGAAAACCCGGGCCGCAAGGTCCGGGTTTTTGCTTGATAATGTCCAGAGATCGGCCACTTGGTGGACCCGATTGGGGCGAGGTATGGTACGACCGATTTGGATATTCCCGGTGACAAAGCGGTGGGAAGCGCGATTTGGGGGACGCTGAATGCTGACGCCAGCTGAACTGGTCTGGCTGATCGCTGCCGTTGCGAAGGGGGATGAGGCCGCTTTCGAGCGTCTTTACGCGGCCACGCGCGCGAAACTTTTCGGGGTCGTGCTGCGTATTTTGCGGCGACAGGATCTCGCCGAGGAGGTCATTCAGGAGACTTACGTCAAGATCTGGAACAACGCGGGCCAGTTCAATCCCGCGCTCGCGTCTCCGATCACCTGGATGGCATCGATCGCGCGCAACCGAGCCATCGACGTGGTCCGCAAGCGAAGCGAAGTCTCGTTGGAAGAGGAGCCCGCGGCGATGGAAGTGGCCGGCGATTCACCCGATCCGCTGGCGCGGCGCGAGATGGCGGAGGAGTTGAAGCGGCTCCTGGAGTGTGTCGGCCGACTGGAGCCGGATCGGCAGAAGCTCGTGTTGCTGGCCTATTACAACGGCTGGAGCCGCGAGCAGCTGGCCGCGAAGTTCGAGGCACCGGTGAATACGGTGAAGACGTGGCTGCGCCGCAGCATGATGGATATAAGGGAGTGTCTCGGACTTTAGGTCTCGGGCGTCAGGTAATGACTTACAGCGAAGACCATATCGCGCTCGCGGCGGAATATGCGCTCGGCACGCTCGATGCCGAGGAGCGCGCGCAGGTCGAAGCCATGATGGCGTTGGACGCGGAATTCACCGCCATCGTCCAGTCATGGGAATACCGGCTCGGCTCGTTGAACCAGATGGTCGGATCGGTCGAGCCGCGGCCGATCGTCTGGGAAAACATCAGAACCGCAATCGGGCATTCCACCGAGCCGCAGGCGCCGCTGGTGCTGCCGGAGGCCTCGCCGCGGTCGGTCGCGCCCGCTGCCGTCGAGCGGGGGCCAATCGTCGGTGGCGCGAACGTCGTGCAGTTGTCGAGCAAGGTGCGGCGCTGGCGCAATTTGGCTTCGTTCGCGAGTGCGATCGCGGCGGCGCTGTTCGTGATGCTGGGGCTCCAGATCTACCAGCCGGATCTGTTGCCCGAAGGCATTCGTCCCAAGCCGCGCACAGAGATCGTCGAGGTCAAGACGCCGACGCCGGCGCCGCCGTCGGGCCAATATGTCGCCGTGCTGCAGGGCGACGGCAGCTCGCCTGCATTCATTCTCACGGTTGACGCCACCACCAGGAATTTCACGTTACGCAAGGTCGGCGCGTCCGCCGAGCCGGGCAAGAGCTTTGAGCTCTGGCTGATCTCCGACAAGCTGCCGCAGCCGCGCTCGCTCGGCGTGGTCGGCGGCAGCGAGTTCACCGAACGCCCGGTGCTGTCGTCCTACGACGCCAACACCATCAACGCGGCGACTTTTGCAGTGACGGTCGAGCCGGCGGGCGGATCGCCGAGCGGTCAGCCGACCTCGGCGCCGATTTTCACCGGTAAGTTGATCGAAACCGTGCCGCCGTCGACGCCGGCACCTGCAGCGCCGCCGCGCTAACGCGTGCTCCACGAGCGCGGCGACAGCCGTCAAAAAGAAAACGCCCGTGGGGAGCGGGCGTTTTCGTCAGTCAACTTGGGGGTAGTTGGGGTCTTATATATCCACGTGGCCTTTGGGGGGCTGTAAAGGACCACGTGAATTCCAAAAAATCCTTTCTAACGTACGAGCGAATTGTTCGTCGTGGTGACCATCACCGGCTTGCCGGCTTTCATCACGCGCGCGGTTTGGGTCAATCCTTCATCCGAATTGTTGCGCGCCGCCGAAATGCCGAGGCCGGCAACCACAATACCCGCAACGAGTGCAACGACCACGATCTTCAAATGGGTCGTGCGATCCGCGCTGTAGATCGAGTGGTTCATGGAAGTCTCCTGCCGCCTTCCTGCCTTACGGATTTGTCTGACACGCCCGTCGACAGGTTCAACATCCCACGCACTGCCAACGTAGGGATTCGGGAGTCCGTTCCGAAGGGGCGATCACAAGGCAGTGAAAATACGTGAAGCTGCGCGACCGGGTGAGTTGTCAAAGCGCGGCGATTTGAAGAATTAGCTAGATATCACGTGGGCTTAACAGGACAACTAGGCTGGTTGTGCAGAAACAGCCCCTGAACACCTATTCCGACAAACCAGTTGCCTGTGGCGAAAATGCCTCGCCCCGGAACGCGTAGTCAGCCCAAAGGGTTACACGCTGCCGACGGTCTTCAGACGGGCTCTGGGGTGGATTTCCGCCTGCGACAGCACGGTCGTTTGCGACCGGAAGCGCTCAACCAGCGAGCGTACGAACGGGCGGATCGCCGCCGATGTCACCAGCACCGGCGCCTCGCCTTCGCGGGCGGCCTGCTCAAAACTGTTGCGCACCGCGGTCATGAACTCCGACAGTTTTGAAGGCTGCATCGCGAGGCTGCGGTCCTCGCCCTGGCCGATGATCGATTCCGCAAAGGCCTGCTCCCATCGGGCCGACAGCGCGATCAGCGGCAAATAGCCGTTGTGCGAGGTGTTTTGCGCGCAGATCTGTCGCGCCAGCCGGGCGCGGACATGCTCGACCATCGCCGCGGGGTTGCGCGAGAACGCCAGTGCGTCGGCGATGCCTTCGAGGATGGTGGAGAGATCGCGGATCGAGATGCGTTCGGCGAGCAGCAATTGCAGCACGCGTTGGATGCCGGAGACCGTGACCTGGCTTGGCACGATGTCCTTGACGAGTTCGCCTTGCTCCTTTGGCAGCTCCTTCAGGAGTTTCTGCACCTCGCCGTAAGACAGCAGGTCCGGCATGTTGTTCTTGAGCAGCTCGGTCAGGTGGGTCGAGAGCACGGTCGCGGCGTCGACCACGGTATAGCCCTTCAACGAGGCTTCTTCCTTTAGCGCGGCGTCGACCCAGGTCGCCGGCAGCCCAAAGGTCGGCTCGATGGTGTGAATGCCGGGGATGCCGACCTGGTTGCCGGCGGGGTCCATCACCATGAACTGGTTCGGCCAGATCTTGCCGGTGCCGGCGTCGACTTCCTTGATCTTGATGAGGTAGGTGTTCGCCTCGAGCTGCACGTTGTCGAGGATGCGCACCGCAGGCATCACGAACCCCATCTCGACCGCCAGCGACCGGCGCAGCGCCTTGATCTGCTCCGTCAGACGGTCGGTGCCATCGGGGCCGTTGACCAGCGGCAACAGCGCATAGCCGAGCTCGATCTTGAGGTCATCGATCTTCAACGCCGAGGCGATCGGCTCTTCCGCCGCCGCAGCCGCCGCAGCCGCCGCATCCGGTGCCGCCGCGGCGGCTGCTTCGGCTGCCTTGGTGGCGTGCTTGTGCTTGCGCGCGTTCCAGGCCAGCGCCGCGGCGCCGCTGCCCAAAGCGAGGAAGGGGATCATCGGAATGCCCGGCAGCATCGCCAGCACCAGCATCACGCCGGCCGACATGCCGAGCGCTTGCGGATAACCGGAGAGCTGCTTCATCAGCGCCTTGTCGGCGGCGCCGCTGACACCGGCCTTGGAAACCAGCAGCCCCGCCGCGGTAGAGACGATCAGCGCCGGTACCTGCGTGACCAGGCCGTCGCCGACGGTCAGCACGGTATAGGTGCGGGCCGCTTCACCAAAGCCGAGGCCCTGCTGGGCAACGCCGATGATGATGCCGCCGATGATGTTGATGAAGACGACGAGGAGCCCTGCGACGGCGTCGCCGCGGACGAATTTCGAGGCACCGTCCATGGCGCCGAAGAAGCCGCTTTCGTCTTCCAGCGCCTTGCGGCGTTCCTTGGCAACTTTTTCGTCGATCAGGCCGGCGGAGAGGTCGGCGTCGATCGCCATCTGCTTGCCGGGCATCGAGTCCAGCTGGAAGCGCGCCGCGACTTCGGCAATGCGTCCCGAACCCTTGGTGATGACGACGAAGTTCACAATCACAAGGATCGCGAACACGATAATTCCGATCACGAAATTACCGCCCATCACGAAATTGCCGAAGGCTTCGATGACGTGTCCGGCGGCGGCGGTGCCCTCATGCCCGTGGGACAGGATCAGCCGTGTCGAGGCCAAATTGAGCGACAGCCGCAGCATGGTCGAGATCAGCAGGATCGTCGGGAACGACGAGAATTCCAGCGGCGCCTGGATGAACAGCGAGGTCATCAGGATCAGCACCGACAGCGTGATCGAAATCGCGAGAAACAAATCGAGCACCATCGAGGGCAGCGGCAGGATCAACACCACCAGAATGGTGAGAATGCCGAACGCCAGCGCGATGTCGCCGCGCCTTAGGATATTGCCGATTTCAGTCAGGCTGGGGAATCCGCCCGGTGCCCCTGCGCCCTGACCTGCCGTGACATCGACCATGGTAGCAGCTTCCCCCCGCGAATGCCTGTTACGACCGCCAAACGTCTGCGCCGCGGCAGAAGGGCCGCTGTTTCGAAAGTGAGGCACCGCACTGGCGTCCAGGGGGATTCCTCCCGCATCTAACGCGATTGACGACACTCGACTTCACCCGGCAATTCTTGCCGGGTGTATGGTTAGCAAAGGGTTAACGGGGGGCTGGTTGGGTCGTGATACGCCAACATCAGACCCGGACCCCCGCGTCACACTCAACCGTCATACCCGCGCATGCGGGTATCCAGTACGCCGCGGCCTATCGGTTGATCACTGCTGCCTCTGGAATACTGGGTCGGCCGGTCAAGCCGGGCGATGACAGCGGTAGCTAGACACACCTCCGCATTCCCGCGGCGCGTTTTCGCCCGGGCTTTGCAAATCGTTTCGCCCATAAAAGAAGAGGGCGCAGGGAATGCCGGGTGCTTGCTGCACCCGCGGTCTCGTGTGCAAGGCTGTGCACAAGAATGCGCACACGAGCATACAGGTACAGACGGAGCATTCCGGCATTCCCTGCACAATGGTTTTACAGCTTATTCCGCGCTCTCCCCGGCGACGAATTCGTCTTGTCACCGTCATCGGCGGATTGAAGGTCTTGCGCGCCCGGTTGGGTTCGCAACACCTCCGCCGACTTGACACCAGCAACGGATGCCAGGACCACACGGCTTTGCCGTCCGCAATAGCGCCGTTCGTCTTGCGCGCTCGCCTTCGCTCACGGGTAAGCCCGCCCTGCGAAAACTTTCGCGCGCCCGGCGCTGCCGCGGCCACCGCATCCCGACCCTACGTCCGTGACGATCATGATACGCCCCTCTTGCGGGCCGGAACGCGGGGGGTGTAGTGCTGATTTGGGGGAATCGAGAACAGGTTTATTTTTGCGGTGAGGACTGGACGGCGCAAATCATGTTGATTGGGCTGAGGAAATTCGGGCGGGCGGACTCGCGGTTTCGCCCGAACTCTTCAATAGCCTAAGCCGAAATTCAGATCGCCTTTGCGATCTCGACACCGGACTTGGCCTTGTAAGGCTTAGGTTTCCACTCGTCATTCCGGACGAAGCCCAGGACACGAACGGGGCACAGCTCAAGCTGCTTACACGAGTCTTTGGCCAAGGCGTCGTATTTCAACGGCTCGGAGACGAAAACCAGACACTTTACGAAGACCCTGAAATCTCAACAGCGGATTATTGGCAGTTGCAAGCCGATACGATTCCTTTGAACGAAACCCGTCGTTTTGGTCAGGGAATTAAGGACGAAGCGTCGATGCGATGATGGTAGTTGAGACTGAAGTTTTCCGAGGAATGGGCAGACCAAAGAACGATGGATATGGCTACCGTGCTGCCGCACGCGTTTGGAATTGAGCAACGGGATTTCACAAATAGGCCAATTGACGTAGCTGCTGCCACTAACGTGTTCGTTGGCATAACCCGCCCTCGACACTTTTTGGCGCTTGCGATGAGAAGGTCAGCGGCTAGCGCGGAGTTAATTGCTGTTGCAACGGCGCAGCAGTGGAAGTGTGAGACTTTACTGCAACTACTTAGCTTCATCGAACTAGCTCTGCGTAGGATCGTTGTGCCCTGCGGCACCATCAGCCCACCAAGTGTAATTGATGGGTATCGCTTCGCTCCACCCATCCTACGGCTATGGGCCGCGGTGGCCCGATCACCCAGATGCTCTACATTTTAGAGGATCGATTCACGCCTCCATCCGAAGGATCGCCGTCATGAACGTCCTGCACATTCGGCCGATGCGGCCGGACGAAATCTCAATAGCTGTGAACTGGGGGGCGGCCGAAGGCTGGAATCCGGGCCTCGCCGATGACGTCTGCTTTGCGGCTGCCGATCCGGAAGGCTTTTTCATCGGCGAGCTCGATGGCGCGCCTGCTGCGACCGTCTCCTGCGTCAATTACGGCGCGAGCTTCGCCTTTCTCGGCTTTTACATCGTGCGAGAGGACTTGCGCGGCCGCGGCTACGGACTGCGCATATGGAACGCGGCCATCGCGCACGCTGGCCCGCGCGTAATCGGGCTCGATGGCGTAGTGGCGCAGCAGCAAAACTATAGGAGGTCTGGCTTCGAGTTCGCGTATGCCAACGTTCGTTACGGCGGCACGGTTACGGCACCGGATGCGTCGCAGACGGGTGTCGTTGCCCTGACCGAAGTCCCATTGGCGGCAGTGGAGGCGTACGACGCGACCGTGTTTCCGGCGCCGCGGCTCGCGTTCCTGCGTGCCTGGATCGCCTCGCCGGGACATGTCGGTTGCGCGCTCCTGCGCGATGGCCGGCTTGCCGGCTGGGGTGTGATCCGTCCATGCCGGAAGGGCCGCAAGATCGGCCCGCTGGTGGCCGACAACCGCGCCACCGCCGAAGTGATTCTGTCGGCCTTGCTCGCCAAGGTGGGCGGCGGCGAGATTTTTCTGGACGTTCCGAGCATCAACCGCGACGCAGTCGCATTGGCACAATGTTGGGGGCTCGCGCCAGTGTTCGAGACGGCCCGCATGTATACCGGCGCGATTCCGCGGTTGAGGCTGGAACGGGTATTCGGCGTCACCACCTTTGAACTCGGCTAGTACGCGGGATTGGTTGGACGAGTTGTCCGCCGTTGCTTCACGAGCGAAGCCGGAAGCGAAACTCTTCGCCTTCATTTTATAGCGTTGATGGGTATCGTTTCCGCTTCACCCATCCTACGCGTTCGCCGCCATCAGAGCCCCTGCTTCCCTCTCGGCATGCGCCGAACGATGTCAACTGATGACTGGACTACTTCTGAATCAGCGGCCTTTTGATCGGCGCCTCCGCGGCGGCGGGTGTGATCGCGAATGTGACCCAAGCCGTGTACCCTTCCGCGCGGTTCTCGGCAGCAAAATCCTTGTACGCTTTCAGGTTCAGGTAGCCTTGATGCTCGTTGCCAAGCGGGAAGAGGAAACCGATCTGTGGGCCGATGCCGGCCACGCGTCCCTTGAAATCGCCGAGCGTTGCGCCGGGACCGCTGTCGCCGGTGAGTTGCTGAAAGAAATACCCGGCGAGGCCGATCTGGACGTTCTTGCTCAGGAAATGAGATGCGCCCCAGTCCACATGGAAATCGATACCATTCTGGTACTGCGTGTCAGGATTGATAAAGCTGTATGTGAGGCCTGCTACGACAGAAAACTCATTTCCGCTCTTGGGATCGAGATAGGTGTAACCGCCACCAGCGTCCACTGCCACAAAGCCGAAGCTGAGATTGGCAAGGCGGGTATGGTCGTAGGTGCCACTTGGGATATTTCCCGTGAGGTAGACCATCGTGTTGTGAACACCCTGATTCCATTTGAGCGAACCCTGATAGAACACGTCGGCAAAAGTCGTGCGTGCGTCGCTCGCGTGGCCTGAGATTGTGTTGCCTCTCGGGCCGGTCAGCGTGGCGTCTATGCCGACGTCGACATGCCCGGGAGCGCCGAGCACGCTGATGGCAGCCTGTCCGCCGAGAACCGGCGTCGCGAAGGTATAGGTCAGACCCTGGACGACTGCATCCGCGCGCGCGTTGAGGCCAGCAACCACCGAGCCGCCTTGTACAAATTCCTTACCTCCTTGGGCTGCGGACTGCGCGTGCAGGTAGATGGTCGAATAAGCCCATCCCGGCACCCCGGGCGCCGCAGAGAGACTGCCGAACGTTCCCGGTAGCCAGAAGCTGAGCCCGCCCGCGTCTGCCTTTGCACAGTCTGTTGAACTTGCAGAGATGCAAACGGTGAGAAATACGGCCGCAACGAGTCGGCGCCGATGGCGACTAGATCCCATGGTCCCTCCAGTACCGGCGAACGCGAATGACAATCCATCAGACCGATAAGGACTGCGAACGATTATGGTGCTCCAGGATTCTCGCGCCAGACGATTCCCGGAATTTGCGGGTGACCACCCTATTTTTCTCTGTCGCGTGACAAACCCATCACACTTGCGCGCAACTTTCACTTAATGCGCGGGTTCTAATTCCCTTTATCCGCATTGGCCAAAGCATCCGTTCTTTCGGAACGGCAATGCTTCTGACCTTTTGAATTCTCACCGCCAGTCCAAAAATCGCTTATACTAGGGATCAATCTGGGGTTGATGCTTCGATGCCCGGGCGGTTCGTCCAGGATCGCGATCACATGAGGAAGAGGTGCCAATCGATATATCATCGCCACGCGAAATCAATGACGCGGCGAGGTTGCAAACATGAAAGGGCTTGGAAATGCAATCGACAATGACTCTCGTTCGTCGACGTGGCTGCACACCAAAGACTTTCAGCGGAATGACCTATGCGGTCGAAATCGGTTTGGCTGGGTTCGCGATGACGCTTTCACCGGCGTCGGCTCTCGTTACCAGCGCCGGCAGTTCGCTCCAGCAACAACTCAAGCAAGATAGTCCGATAGTCGAGGTCCGCGCGCGAGGTGGAGGCGCCGCCGTGCGAGGTGGAGGCGCCGTGCGCCGAACCACGGTAGTTGGTCCGCGCGGTAACGTCGCGAGCCGGACTGTCGTGCGCCGTGGCGCTGTGGTTCGTCCGGGTGTGGCGCGTCCCGGTGGCTGGGTACGTCCGGCACATTACTATTGGCGTCCGGGCGGTGCAATCGCCGCTGGCGCCGCGATTGGATTTGTCGCCGCGGCTACCGCAGCAGCTTGGGCTGGTTCGCCACCGGCGCCGGGTTATTGCTGGTACTATACCGATCCGAGCCGGACGCAGGGTTTCTGGGACGTCTGTCCGTAAGCCCACGTCTGGAGTTTGCGCCATGGCGTTGCTGCCGGCCGACATCGAGCGGAACGATTATCCATCCGAGGATAGCCGGACCGCCGACATGGTCCGGATTCGCGGCGGCACGTTCCGCATGGGCTCCGATGATCATTATCCGGAGGAAGCGCCGGTCCACCGGGTGACGGTGGACAGTTTCTGGATCGATCGCACGCCGGTGACGAACCGGCAGTTCAAGAGCTTCGTCAAAGCGACGGGCCACAAGACCTTCGCCGAGATTCCGCCAGATCCGAAGGATTATCCCGGCGCGCTGCCCCGCATGATTTACACCGGCTCACTGGTGTTCATGCCGCCTCAAAACGTGACGAACTTGCGCGATTGGAGTCAGTGGTGGCAGTTCATGAAAGGAGCCGATTGGCGCCATCCTTATGGTCCCAAGAGCAATATCAACATGCACGACAATCACCCGGTCGTGCACGTCTCATTTTCAGACGCGCTCGCTTATGCCAAATGGGCTGGCAAGGATCTGCCGACCGAAGCCGAGTGGGAGTTTGCCGCGCGCGGAGGGCTCGATGGCGCTGAGTTCGCATGGGGGAACGAATTCACCCCCGGTGGCGTGCACCTGGCCAACACCTGGCAGGGCGAATTCCCGCGGCAGAATTTCAATCAGGATGGATACGAGCGCACGTCGCCGGTGACGGCATTCCCGCCGAACGGCTATGGCGCCCACGACATGATCGGCAATGTCTGGGAGTGGACGTCCGACTGGTATTCGCCCAAACACGAAGCCGATGCGCCAAAGGCATGCTGTATTCCGGAAAATCCGCACGGCGGCCGCGAAGAGGGCAGCTACGACCCTCGTCAACCGAACATCAAGATTCCGCGCAAGGTCATCAAGGGCGGCTCGCATCTGTGCGCGCCGAACTATTGCCGCCGCTACCGGTCCGCGGCGCGTCACGTTGAACCCATTGATACCTCGACAAGTCACCTCGGATTTCGCTGTGTCGTGAGGAATGCGCCCCAGCCAATAAGCTAAATTTCGTTTTCAAGAAGGGGAGATTCGAATGTCCGACGAGACCAAGAAGAAAAGTCCCCGCAACGTTTCTTTGACAAAGGCGCCCGATTGCGCCCTGAGCCGGCGAAACATGCTGCTCGGAACATCCACTCTGGTTACGGCGGCAGCACTGACCTCAAGCGCGCTCGCACAGGCGCAAAAGGCTGCCTCGCCCACATCATCCGCTCCGTCAGGGCGCAGGCCGAACATCCTCGTCATCTTCGGCGATGACATCGGGCAATCCAACATCAGCGCCTACACGTTCGGCCTCATGGGATACCGCACCCCGAACAT
>JBJMTR010000244.1:0-2896 GCA_045811565.1 Bradyrhizobium sp. | reverse complement strand
GCTTCGCATAATCTGTTCGAGGACAACGGCATCAAGTTGTTCGGCCCGCAGGGCTTCAAACTGTCCGATGACGTCGAAAAGCAGATCGAGCAATTGCTCGACGAGCCGATCGAACGCCGCCTGGCACAGAGCGCCAGCCTCGGCCGCGCCCGCCGCATCGACGGGGTCCATGACCGCTACATTGAATTCGCCAAGCGCACGCTGCCGCGCGATCTCAGCCTCGAGGGCCTGCGCGTGGTGGTCGACTGCGCCCACGGCGCGGCCTACAAGGTGGTGCCGGAAGCATTGTGGGAGCTCGGGGCCGACGTCGTTCCGATCGGGGTCGAGCCGGATGGATTCAACATCAACAAGGAATGCGGTTCCACCTCGCCGGAGGCGTTGAGCCGCAAAGTGCGCGAGATGCGCGCCGACATCGGGATCGCGCTCGATGGCGACGCCGATCGCGTCATCCTGGTCGACGAGCGCGGACATCTGGTCGATGGCGACCAGTTGCTCGCGGTGATCGCGCAAAGCTGGAAGGAAGACGGCCGCCTCTCCAAGCCGGGCATCGTCGCCACCGTGATGTCGAACCTCGGTCTCGAGCGTTTCCTGAACGGCATTGGTCTCGAGATGGTGCGCACGCCGGTCGGCGACCGCTATGTGCTCGAGCAGATGCTGACCCGCGGCTACAATCTCGGCGGCGAACCCTCCGGTCATATCATCCTGTCGGATTACGCCACCACCGGCGACGGCTTCGTGGCGGCGCTGCAGGTGCTAGCGGTGGTGCAAAAACTCCGGCGCCCGGTGTCCGAGGTCTGCCACCGCTTCGACCCCCTGCCGCAGATCCTGAAGAACGTGCGCTATCGCAGCGGCAAGCCGCTCGATGATGCCGAGGTCAAGTCCGCGATCGTCGACGGTGAGAACCGTCTCAACGGCCACGGCCGCCTGCTGGTCCGCTCGTCCGGCACCGAGCCCGTGATCCGTGTGATGGGTGAGGGCGACGACCGCATCCTGGTCGAGGAAGTGGTCGATCATATCGTCACCGCGCTTGGCCAGGCCGCGGCGGCCTGAACGCATCGCAGCCATCAGCTAATGGGAGTGGTCGGCGCGGTGCCCGCGGCGTAGCAAGCGGACATTAATTCGCGAAGCTTTCCGGGAATTCCTGCATTGAACAAGCCCGTCGTCGTTTCCGAAGAAGCGCTGGCCGCGCCGGTGCTGGTGCAGGACGCCGCGCCTGGCTTGGCCGCCAGGGCTGCGGGCCCGGCCTACGTCGTGCTGGCGGGCATCAGCTTCTCGCATTTTCTCAACGACACCATGCAGTCGTTGATCGCATCGGTCTATCCGATCCTGAAGGACAATTACGCGCTGGATTTCGCGCAGATCGGCATGATTACGCTGGCCTTCCAGTTCACGGCCTCGCTGCTGCAGCCGGTGGTCGGCCACTTCACCGACAAGAGGGCGCAACCGTTTTCGCTCGCCGTCGGCATGGGATTCACGTTCTTCGGATTGCTGCTGCTGAGCGTCGCGGATCACTACTGGATCATTCTGATCGCGGCGTCATTGGTCGGACTGGGCTCGGCGGTGTTCCATCCGGAGTCGGCGCGCATCGCGCGGCTTGCCTCGGGCGGGCGGTACGGCTTTGCACAATCGGTGTTCCAGCTTGGCGGCAGTTTCGGCACCTCGATGGGGCCGGTGCTGGCGGCGCTGATCGTGGTGCCGTTCGGCCAGCCGAGTATCGGCTGGTTCTCATCGATCGCATTTCTGGCGATCGTTATCCTGTGGCGGATCGGCGTCTGGTACCGCCCGCAGATCACGACCAGGAAGTCCGCTGTGGTCGAGCGGCATCCGGACTTGCCGGATTCTCGGCGTATCCGGATCGCGCTTGTGGTGCTGGTCGCGCTGTTATTTTCAAAACAGCTCTATGTGTCGAGCCTGTCGAGCTATTACATCTTCTATCTGATCGAGAGGTTTGGTCTGTCGACACAGGCTGCGCAGCTTTATCTGTTTGTGTTCCTCGCGGCCAACGCCGTTGGCGCCTTCTTCGGCGGGCCGCTCGGCGATCGCTTTGGCCGCAAATATGTCATCTGGTTCTCGATCCTTGGCGCGCTGCCGTTCACGCTCGCGCTGCCCTATGCCGGGCTAATTGGAAGCGCGGTGCTGACGGTGTTCATCGGCCTGATCCTGTCGTCGGCGACGTCGTCGATCATCGTCTTCGCGCAGGAATTGATGCCGCACCGCTTCGGCATGATATCGGGGGTATTCTTCGGCGTCGCCTTCGGCATCGGCGGATTGGGTGCCGCTGTGCTCGGCAAACTTGCCGACCACACCGGCATCGCCTTCGTCTACAATCTCTGCGCCTTCCTGCCGGCGATTGGCTTGCTCGCCGTGTTCCTGCCGAAGATGCCCAGGCACGCACATTAGATCGTCTTCGAGCGAAGTGGACCGGTTCGCGTGAAGAAAACGCGTCAAGGCAAGACACCAGAGCCTCGGTTCTGATTCAATCAGAACCGATCAGATCGGGCTCTCAACGCGCGCGTCGACTCCGGCCGCACTCGGCTGCCGATTTCATAAATATATTGTTAGCCATTGTGGCGGCTTCGCCATCGTGTGTGGCGCAGATGCATCGACTTGCGCACGCATCCGAAAATCGTCACGGATTATCAACCTTAAAAATTAGGGTTAAGTGGCGCTTAAGAATTTGGTGCAATCGTCCGCCTATGAGTTTTTAGATGTGAGGCTTTCGGTGCGCCTCACCGGCCAAAAGGACGAAGCCAATGCGTAGCGTCACGTCTCTCGTTGCCGCCGGAGCGGCATTCCTGATGTCTTCGGTGGCGTTTGCCGCCGACATGCCGATCGCACCGCCCCCGATGACCTATGCTCCGCCCCCGGTCGAGGATTTCGGCGGATGGTATCTGCG
>JBJMTR010000243.1:0-10638 GCA_045811565.1 Bradyrhizobium sp. | reverse complement strand
CTGCCTCCGGTGTCGATCACCGCCACCGCGCTCTCGCCAATGATGAATCCGACATTGGCGATCGCGCCGTCGTTGTCGCGCGTCATCAGCGCGGTCGCGCCGGTATGCACGAATATTCCCGGGGCGACTTCGCTCACAGGCAATTCTTGTGGCTGCGCCTGCGATACGGTCGATGTGCCGAGAACCACCAGCAGGGCGAGAACCAAAAAGCGATGGGCCATAATTTTGCCTGTGTCGCACCGGGAAGCGGGTCGGTGGCTGATGTCCCGGATTCGCGCCGGTTGCATCGCAACACGCAGGGCGGATGTCAGGATTATTCCTGTTGCACGCCATGGCTCGCTGAGCAATCTATGGATACTGAACAATGCTTCAATCAAGAGGAGAAGCAGCGATGAGCAATGCTTTCCGACGTCGCTGCCGGTTGATCGCGCTTGTTGCTGTCGCCGCTCTGCCGATCGGCGGGCACCTCGCGCGCGCGCAGACCAATGAAGGGCGCGATCTATCGATCGAGCTCGTCGATCCCAAAGTATTGCGGGTGTGCGCCGACCCGCGCAACTTGCCGTTCTCCAACGACAAGGGTGAGGGATTCGAGAACAAGCTTGCCGAACTGCTCGCGGAAAAACTTCAGAAGAAACTTGATTACATGTACTTTCCGCAGGCTACCGGTTTCGTCCGGATGACGCTGGGAGCGCATCGTTGCGACGTCATCATGGGGTTCCCGCAGGGCGACGACCTTGTCCAGGGCACCAATCCCTACTACCGCACGGCCTACGCGCTGATCGCCAAGGACGGCAACGGGCTCGACGGGGTCGCGACGCTGGAGGATCCGCGTCTTAAAGGTAAGCACATCGGCATCGTTGCCGGGACGCCGCCCGCCACCAACATGGCAGTCGCCGGATTGATGGCCAACGCCAAGCCTTATCCGTTGATGATCGATACGCGGCTGGATTCCTCGGCAGAGGTGATGATCAAGGATTTGATTTCCGGCGAGATCGATGCCGGCGTTCTCTGGGGGCCGATAGCCGGTTTCTACGCCAAGAAAGCAAACCCGCCGCTCCATGTCACACCGCTTGTGAAGGAAACGACGGGACCCCGGCTCGCCTATCGCATCGGCATGGGTGTGCGGAACGCTGACCAGAACTGGAAGCGGCAACTCAACCGGCTGATCCAGGAGAACCAGCCGGCGATCAACAAGATACTGCTCGACTACGGCGTTCCCTTGCTCGACGAGAACGATCGGCCGATCACGGCGGAGACGGCGACGAAGTCGCCATGACCGGCAAGCTTGCGGGCCTGCTCTTTGCGATTTTCACATTTGCGGCCGTGGCCCGTGCGGAAGACATTCCCGAACCCGAAGGGTACCGCACGGAAAATTACCGCGCGCCCGTTCCCGCAACCCTCGTCGGCGCACGCGTTGTCACGACCGCGGAGGCCGAGGCGATCTGGCGAACAAGGACAGCTGTTTTCATCGACGTAATGCCGCGCGCGCCAAAACCGCAAAATCTGCCGGTTGGGACGGTCTGGCGCGACAAACCGCGGCTCAACATTCCCGGCAGCATCTGGCTGCCCGATACCGGCTACGGAAAACTCGCCGCCGCGACCGAAGATTATCTGCGGCTTGGCCTGGCGCGTGGGTCCGGCGGCAACGAGGCGGCATTGCTCGTGATCTATTGCCAGACCGATTGCTGGATGTCCTGGAACGCGGCGAAGCGAGCTTTGGCCTACGGCTATCCCAATGTCGCCTGGTATCCGGAAGGAACCGATGGGTGGGAGCGGGCCGACCTGCCACTGGCGGAATCGCAGCCGGAGCCACGGCTGGAGCACGAGACGCCAACTTCGCGTTAGCTCTTGCGCAGACTTTGATTGCGTCGAACTGTTTCTCGGCGCGTTATCGCCCGGCTGACCGGACGATCTAGATGTGAGCATGATCCGGAAAAGTGGGCACCGGTTTTCCCTCGCGACAAACGCAAAGCGTTTGCGCGGAGATCATGCTCAAACAAAAGGATAGAGCGCGATGACGATTCGAAGAAAAGTCATCACGCTCTAGTATTCCGCGGCTCGCATTGTGCGAACAAACTGGTGACGCGCAGATTACTGCATGCCCCGCTTGAAGCGGCGCGTGACGATTCCATCATTGTTTCTTCAGCGTCGTGATCGTCTTGACGCCGCCACTTTCAGTCGCGGAATAATTTACTTTGTCGCCCGCGTGAAAGGTTTCGAGCGATGGACCTTGCACTTTAAACTCTTCGATCGCGCGGCCGCTGTTCGCTCCGACAGTGCCGCTCTGCGTCTGCTGGATTGCAATCGTGCTATTGAGCCTGTCAATCTTGGTGATCATTCCCGCGCTGGTCTCTTGAGCCAACGCCGCAGACATGAGGATGCTGCTGGCCGCAGCACTCGCCAACATGATCTTTGTTATTCGCATCGAGGTCTCCCGATTTCGACGTCATGGCACCAAGAGGCCATGAATGGATTTGGTTCCGGCAGGGAACGCGAGAAGCACCGTTTAGAGGTCTGAGTCTAACAAAATCGGAACCTGCTTTCGATCGTTCTCTTGTGTTCATTGCATGGCGAAACCGCATTTCGCATACAAAACAAGCTGCCTCATGGCTCCTTCAACCTTGCAACTGCCTTATTCCATCTCTTGCTGGATGGTGCGGCCGAGTGCGAACAGTCGCCGGTCGATCGCAGTCGGTACCTCGCAGACGAATTGGACCACATGCCGCCGGTCCTCGAAGATCCGCGTTTCCCACTCCAATTGGTTGCCGAGTGCGTCGATCTTGGCCTGATCGGGCGGAGATGCGCTCTGCAGCGTTTGCAGGGCGAGCGTATCGGCCCTGATCTTCTCTGCGGCCTCGCGCTGCCTGCGCGTCACGCGTTCCAGTCCGTTCATGACGGACGCGCGCTGGGCATTGAGCGCATCGAACAGCCCGGCGAACAGAACCTTGCCCACCGTGGTCTTGTCCGCCGAACCGGTCAGGAATTCCGTGATTGCCTTCTGCGCTTCTTCAAGCGGCGTCCGTCTTGCCGCCAGCTTCTCAACCAGCGCGCTGATCTTGGTGTCCTCCTTCCATTTATCCGCGACATCGTCGAGCGGCGGACCGGCCCAAACCGCGGCGAGAGAGATTTCCGGCACCTTGGCCTGCGCGCACGGCCAGTCCGGATAGCGCGGATCGGCGGCGAAACAGGCTTCGGCCGATGCCATGGCGAGTAACACACCCATCGCGATCCGCCAGTTCATGTCTCGCCTCCACCGGGTCCGCGGCGGATGAGGCCGCGCGATGGATCGTAGGCGTAGATCGCCCCGATCATGAAGGCTGCCGTGCACAGGCCTACGACCGCCAGCGAGATCCAGTTTGTCTGTCCATACAGCGCGAAGCGAATCAGTTCGACAGCATGGGTAAATGGATTGAACAGGCACACATAGTAAAGCATCGGACTGCCCTCCTGCACGCGCCACAGCGGATAGAGCGCAGACGAGGCAAAGAACATCGGGAAAATGACAAAGTTCATCACGCCGGCAAAGTTCTCAAGTTGCTTGATGCCCGAGGAGATCAGCATGCCGAGCGCGCCGAGCATCAGCCCTGACAGGATCAGCGCCGGCAGCACGGCGAGATAGCCGATCGGCGGCGGCGCGATATCCCAGAACCAGGCGATCAGCAGGAACGCGTAGACCTGGAGCAGCGATACGGCGGTTCCGGCGAGCAGCTTGCAGAACAACAGATACCAGCGTGGCAGCGGGCTCACCAGCAAGGTGCGCATGTTGCCCATCTCGCGGTCATAGACCATCGACAGCGAGGATTGCATGCCGTTGAACAGCTGGATCATCGCCATCAGTCCCGGCGCGATATACACCTCGTAGAGGATGTAGGTTTCGTATGGCGGGATGATGGAGATGCCGAGCACCTGACGGAAGCCGGCGGCAAAGATAAACAGCCACACCAGCGGCCGCACCAGCGCCGAGACGAAACGCTCGCGCTGGTGCAGAAAACGCAGCGCTTCGCGCCACACAATGCCGTTCAGGCAGGTGATGTATTCCGCGAGTGAGAAGCCGCTTCGGCTTTGGCTGACGATCGTGGAGCTCATGGCGCGGGGCTCCCGGATTGCGCGGCGGCGCCGGTCAGGCGCATGAAGGCGGAGTTGACGCTATCGGCTCCGGCTTCAGCGATGACGCGGGCGACCTCGCCATGCGCAAGCACCCGGCCCTGATGCAGCACCACGAGATCATCGCTCGGGATGATCTCGTCGAACAAATGGGTGGCCCACAGCACGCCGATGCCCTGCTCGGTGACCAGCTGCCGGACGTGGTCGAGGATGTCAGCTCGAGCCTTGACGTCGAGCCCGACGGTCGCCTCATCGAGCAGCAGCAGCCGCGGACGATGCAGCAAAGCGCGGGCGATTTCCAGCCGTCGCATCTGGCCGCCGGAGAGATCGCGCACTTTGCTGCCGGCACGGTCGGCAAGACCGATCCGCGTCAGCACTTCACTGCTGCGAGAGCGTGCCTCGCGCCTGGCGATGCCGTGCAGCGCCGCGTGATAAAGCAGGTTCTGCGTCACCGACAGGTCGAGATCGAGTGTCCGCGGCTGGAACACCACGCCCAGCAAACGCAACGCTTCGCTTGGCGCAACGGAAATGTCATGGCCGAAGATGCCGATGCGACCGGTCTGAATTCCGAACAGCCGCGTGATGAGCGAGAACAGCGTGCTCTTGCCGGCGCCGTTCAGGCCAAGCAGTGCCGTAAAACTTGCCGGCGCGACCGTGAAGCTGATGTCGATCAGCGCGCGGCGTGGGCCGTAGGAATGGCTGACGCCGGCGATCGACAGCGCTGACAGCTCGGCAGGCCGGGGACGGATTTCTGGTGATGCCTGGCTAATGGTGGGTGCGCCGGTTGCTGTCATGGCTGTGCAATCGTGATGCCCCAGGGCAGTTCGCCGACCTGGATGGTCTTGATCACCTTTTGCGCGGCGACATCGATCACCGAGACATCGTTGGACACGCCGTTGGTGACCAGCAGATATTTTTCGTCCGGCGTGAACGCCATGTGCCACACCCGCTGTCCCACCAGAAGATACTTTGTCACGCTATGGCTCGTGGCATCGACGACGGCGACACGGTTGGCGGGGCCAAGTGCGATGAAAGCGGTCTTGCCGTCCCTGGTTATGCCGATGCCGACCGGCTGGATGGCCTCGCGCCGCAGGCCGGGAATGTTGAAGGTGATCTTACCGGTCACCACGCGCTTGGCCGGGTCAATGATCGATACCGTGCCGCCGATCTCGGACGATACCCACAATTCGGAGCCGTCGCTCTTGAATTCAGCGAAGCGCGGCCGCGCATCGACCAGCACATTCGCGACGATCTGGCGCGTCGCCGTGTCGATGAAATGCGCCATGTTGGTGGTCTCGGACGTATTGATCAGGATCTTGCCGTCCGGGCTGATCGCCATGCCCTCGGGCTCGACGCCGACCTGGACATCGCCGGCGCGTGTGCGCTTTTCGAGATCGATAACGGTCACCGTGTTGTCGTTCTCATTGGCGACATACATGATTTTGCCGGCGGCATCCTGGGTGAACAGTTCCGGATCGGGACCGGAGGGAAGCGAGTCCACCACCTCCCGGGTTTTGGCGTCGATCACCTGAATGGTGTCGTCGTCACCGACCGCGACCATCACGAATTTGCCATCCCGCGTGAATTCGATGCCGCGTGGCCGCTGACCGACCTTGATGGTCTTGATGACGGTCCAACTATCTGTATCGATGACCGACACCGTGTTGCTCTTCTCATTCGACACATAGGCAATGAAGGCCGAAGCGGGCGTCGCGGCGGCGAGCCAGACAGCTATTCCGGTAGACAGACAACGACGCCACATCCGCGCTCTCACTTTCTTCAAAGCTGCTCGCTTCATCGCAGCTTGCATTTGGTTTCGGGCCGGTCGAGGCCCAACGTATCCAGTTCCGAGACCTGATGCAGAAAGCCCTCCTGCGGCGAAACCGAGACCACCATACGGCCATCAACCAGCAGAATGGGCTGGCGCAGCTGCAGGTTCCAGTCCCGCAGCGTCAGCCGCTGGCCCTTGAACGCCGCAATGGAAAAATCCGGCGCCTTGAGGAAGCCGAGCAGCACCTTCGGGTCGCCGGAGTTGGTACGCGACGCCGCTTCGCCGATCATTCGCGCGGCGGTCCAGGCCTGCATGTCGAGCGCCGTCATGCGCCTGGAATTCAATTTCAGGAACCGGTTCTGCATCTGGATCGCGCCCCACTGATCCTGCGCCGCGTCCCAGCTGGTCGGCACCAGACCGGCCGAGCCCGCGACCGGTCGCGGGTCCCACGTCCGGTAGGGCAGATAGGATGCGAACACCTCGCTTTCGTCGGCCGCGAGGAGAACGTCATAGGCCGGCGCCTGCTGCGTGAAGACCGGCATCTGGCGCTGGATCAAGGTCACGCCACTGTCGGTGCGGCGCGCGCCGCCGGTATCTTCGAAAATGCGCTCCTGCACAATTTTGGCGCCAAAACGCGCCGCGGCGCGACGCAGCGCATCGGCGTAAAGCTTGTCGGCCTCATGCGAGCCGACCACCAGCAGCCAGCGCTTCCATTGCTTCCACACTAAATATTGGGCAAGCGCGTCTGCGAGCATCGAGCGCGTCGGAGCAACGTGGATCACATTGGCGCGGCAATCCTGCTCGCGCAGCCGGTCGTCGGTCGATCCGGCGTTCAAGAGCACGGTGCCGCGATCGCGCAGCGCGTCGGCAGCTTTCAACAGCGCGTCGGCCGGAAGATCGGCGATGATGAAGCCGTTGCGGCCGGCGAGCGTCGTTGCCGCCTTGGCGACATCGTCGCCGTCCTTGAGCCGAACCTCTTCGAGCGTGAAACGCTGATTGAGGAACTTGCCGGTGGTGTTGTTGTCCTCGATCGCGAGGCGGGCGCCGGCAACGCCGTCATTGTCCGCGGGCTGTTCGACCAGGGATAATTTCGATTTGACGGCGGCCTGGCCGAGATAACCGATGCCGATCTCGATCGCGTCGGCCGCGAGCGCGTGCGTCGCCACGACGCTCAAGCCAATCGCGCCGACCACCCATCGGATCATGTTGCCTCCCGACACTTCTCTCCGTCTTAGGCGACGATGGAGATGCTCTCGGCTTGAAACATGACCGAATCGTCAGGGCATGCAACCCCGCATTTTGTCGTTGCGCCGCTGCAGACGGCGCACTTCGATCACGATGGGCTGAACGCGCCTAAGCATTCAGGCGCGCGGCGTGCCAGCGCAGATGATCGCTCATGAAGCTGGAGATGAAGTAGTAGCTGTGGTCGTAGCCCGGCTGACGGCGGAGCGTGAGGGGGATGTTCGCTTTCTTGCAGGCGTCCTGCAAAAGTTCCGGGCGCAGCTGTTCGGTGAGGAACTGGTCGGCATCGCCATAGTCGACAAGCAGAGCGGAAAATCTGGCGCCGTCCTCGATCAGCGCCACCGCATCATGCCTGCGCCAGGCTTGCTTGTCGTCGCCGAGATAGCCGCCGAGCGCCTTGACGCCCCACGGCACGCGGGAGGGAGCGACGATCGGGGAAAAAGCGCTGGCCGCGCGGTAGCGATCGGGATGGCGTAACGCCACCGTCAGCGCACCGTGACCGCCCATGGAGTGGCCGAGGATCGATTGCCGCGCCGGATCGATGGGAAATTGCTCGGTGACGAGCTTTGGCAATTCGTCCGTGACGTAGCTCCACATGCGGTAATTGCGTGCAAACGGCTCCTGCGTCGCGTCGACATAAAAGCCGGCACCAAGGCCGAAATCGTAGGCATTTGCTGGATCGCCGGGCACATCGGCGCCGCGCGGGCTGGTATCCGGTGCGACGAAGATCAATCCGAGTTCGGCGCAAGCGCTGCGGAATTCGCCTTTTTCGGTCACGTTGGCGTGCGTGCAGGTCAGCCCTGAGAGATACCAGACCACCGGCAGCTTCGCGCCGTCCTGGTGAGGCGGGACATAGACCGAAAACGTCATGTCGGTCTTGGTCTCGCGGCTGGCGTGCTTGTAGACGCCCTGCATGCCGCCGTACGATTTGTTGAGGGAGACAGTTTGCATTGTCATCGCTTGCATTGTCATCACTTTATGACTCCGGCGCCTTGCGGTGTGATCTCAAGCCACGCCGCTCTCGATAGCCAGCCTCACCAGTTCGACCGAGGTGCGCACCCCGAGCTTCTGGCGCATGATCGACGATGTGTTGGCGACCGTCTTGTAGGAGGAGTGCACGAGCCATGCAATCTCGGAGAGACTCTTGCCGGCGCTGAGCAGGCGCAAGATCTCCATCTCGCGTGCGTTCAACTTCGACAGCGGACTTTGGGCGAACGCGGGTCCTGCGAAGGCAATGCTCCGCGCAATTGCCGCGGGCAAGTATACCTCGCCCTTACCGACTTCGCGGATGGCCTCGACCAGGTCATCGGGATCGCCGGTCTTCGAGACATAGCCCTTGGCGCCGATTTCGATGGCGCGGGCGGCGAAGACCGGGTCGTCGTTCATGCTGAACATGATGATACGCGCGGAGGCGTCGCGCGCGAGAATGCGCCGCGCCAGCTCAAAGCCCGATACGGTCGGCAGATTGATGTCGATGACGCAGATGTCAGGACGTTCGGCGATGAAAACGCGCTCGCCGCTCTCGGCGTCCGCAGCCTCCAGCAGCATGATCTCGGGTTCGTCGGCAAACACCGTGCGGCAGCCCGAAGCCACGATGGGATGATCATCAACGATCAGAACGCGCATTGGCATTGGTCCGGAAGTGCCGCATCGGTCTGCTGCACCGCATCAGGTTGAAACGAGCAGATGCCCTCGCAACGCCTGTCCCCATCGGTCATGCATCTCCAGCAAGATTGCTGTACGCTTCGATTAGATAGCCGGCTCATTTATCTGTCAACGCTCCTCTTGATGAGGAACGAATGCCATGGAATCGTGCACCATGTGGCAAAAACTATCCTTGCGCGCGCGGATCAACTTGCTTCTGGCGCTCGTACTCACGCTCGGTTTAGCAATCAATATTGCGCGGCTGGTCCTGGACGCTGCGCCTCGCGTTCAGGCCGAAGATCAAAGCGTCATACGATTGGCGCGCGAATTTGTCGAAACGATCGTTGCCGGTCTGAACGAGGCGCCAGATCCCGATGCACGGCTGAACCAGATCGTTCGCGAGCTGAGCCGGCTGCGTCACGTCAGCATTACGCGACAGGATGATGGAGCCGTGAAATCCGGCAGCACTGACCGGCCGGACAATGACGATGCACGTTCGCCGCCCGCATGGTTCGTCGCGCTCGTTCACCCCCAGAAAACCGCCGTGAACGTGCCGATTTCGATTCACGCCGAGCCGCAATCGCTCGTGATTACGTCGCATCCGAACGACGAGATAGCCGAGATCTGGGATGGGATCGTCACCCAGGTTGCGATCGGTTCCGCTGTCGCCCTCGCGCTGTTTCTGATTACGATGACCGTGGTCAGCCGCGCGCTGGCGCCGCTCGAGGCGCTTTCGCAGGCGATGACGAAGATCGAGGCCGGCCGCTATGATGCGCGCGTCGAGCCTGGCGGTGCGCCCGAACTAGCCGCGATCTGTACCAAGCTGAACCACCTCGCGGCGACGCTCGGAGACGCGGTGGAGGACAAGCGGCGCCTCGCGGAGCGCGCGGTGTCGCTGCAGGATACGGAGCGCAAGGAAATTGCGCGCGAGCTGCACGACGAGTTTGGACCGTATCTGTTTACGCTGCGCGCGCACGCCGGCGCCCTGGTGCGGCTTTCGGACGTTCGCGAACCCGATGCCGAAGCGCTGCGAAAGCATGGCAGTGCCATCCTGGAACAGGTCAACGCCCTGCAGCAATTCAACCGCCGGATTCTGGAAAAGCTGCGGCCAGTCGGGCTGGCGGAGCTCGGGCTTCGCGAGGCGCTTGGCGCGTTGCTGCGCCTGTGGCGTGAGTCGCATCCCGAGGTGGCGATTGAAACGCGTATTTCGCCCGCGCTCGGCGAGACCGGGGAAACCGCTGATTTGACGATTTACCGCATCGTCCAGGAAGCCCTGACCAATGTCTTCCGCCACGCCTGCGCGACGTCAGTCAATGTCACCATCGAGCCGGCCGAACAGCCGGCGGGAATGCGCGGCAGCCGCGGCTGCGCGCGGGTGCGGGTCAGCGACAATGGCCGCGGGCTGCAGCCGGATCACCGATTCGGCCTTGGCCTGATCGGCATGCGCGAGCGGATATTGGCGTTGGGCGGCACGCTCGACGTCGCCGGAGGCGAGGGTGGTGTGACGGTGGAGGCACTCGTTCCCAGAGGATTGCACGGTTAATGGGCATTCGGGAATTTTTCCCGGATTCTTCGGGAAGAATGCACGCTTGAGGCCCGATCTTTTGCAGGTAGCGCGTCGCGGTCCATTCTCACTACTATCGTCCACGCCGAAACGGCGGACATCAGGACGGCCGAAGCGGAATGGGAATGGGATAGATGGGCGTTCGGGTCCTGCTGGTCGTGTCGATATCGACGGGCCTCGTTGTTGTTGGGAGCGACACTGGCTATGCTCAAAACGAGCCCGCGGGCGTTCATGCCTTGCCGCCCGTGGAGGTCTCACCGCCCGCGGAGGCCGCGAGACGCGCTCGCCCCAAGGATGCGACGCGCATCGCTCG
>JBJMTR010000242.1:0-4540 GCA_045811565.1 Bradyrhizobium sp. | reverse complement strand
TTCAACGAATATGTCGATCTGGAGTCGTTGCGGAAATCGACCAAGGCGACCGCGCTGTTCATCGCGGAATGGTGCGGGGTGGAGAAGTCGTAACTCCTCATGGTGAGGAGCGCGTCTTCGCGCGCCTCCGGACGCTCCTACGCATCGCCGGCAGAACCATGAAGCCCCTGATGTGGCCCATCCTTCGAGACGCGGCCAGGCGGCCGCTCCTCAGGGATGAGGTCACCCAGCCGGCCACAACGCAGCGACAATCGCATCCAGCCCATCCGTGAGCGCCGCCGGGCCGGGCTGCAAGATGATCGTGGACTTGATCTCGGCAATGCGGTCGTTGCGCACGGCCGGGATGTCGCTCCAGCCGGGCCGCTTGCGGATGCGATCGGGCACGACCTTCTTGCCGCACCAGGACGCCAGGATCACGTCCGGCGCGGTGTTGCGCACGATGTCGGACGAGATGATCCGGTCTTTTGCGGCCTGCTCAAACCGTAGTTTCGGCAGCACGTCCTCGCCGCCGGCGATCTCGATCAGTTCGGAAACCCAGCCAATGCCACTGATCAGCGGGTCATCCCATTCCTCGAAATAGACCTTTGGCTTGGGCTGCTGGCGCGGCGTCGCTGCGATGCGGGCGAGGCGCTGCTCAAAGGTGTTGGCGAGCTGATCTGCGCGTTCTGCGGCACCGACGATCGCGCCGACCGTGCGGATCATCGCCAAAATGCCTGCAATGTCGCGCTGGTTGAAGACGTGGATGGCGACTCCGGCGCGCACGAGATCGGCGACGATGCCGGCCTGAAGGTCGGAGAAGGCGAGCACGAGGTCGGGTTCGAGCGCCAAAATCTTTGGGATGTCCGCCGAGATGAAGGCGGATACCCGTGGCTTCTCGCGCCTGACTTGCGGCGGCCGCACCGCGTAGCCGGACACGCCGACAATGCGATCCTGCTCGCCGAGCAGGTACAGCGTCTCCACGGTTTCCTCGGTGAGGCAGACGATTCGGCGGGGAGGGAATTGGCGCATGGTTGCCGGTATGCAGAATAACGGGCGAGTTGTCACCATTACCCGAGAGGTCATTGCCGGGCTTGACCCGGCACTCCATCATCCCAAAAACATGTTTGAGGATGATGGATACGCGGGTCCGGGCTAGGCCAAGGCTTCGCCGGGCGCTCCAGTGTTAGGCCGGCGAAGCGTTAGCGAAGCCGGCAAGCCCGCGTATGACAAAAAAACCGGAGGACTACCCAGACATGACGCCGCTTGAAAAAGTCAATTCGATGAAGATGCCTTTTGCGGAACTGAAGGGCGTGAAATTCACAGAAGCCGACAAGGATCGCGTGGTGGCGCGGATGTTGGTGCGGCCGGACCTCTGCACGCTTCATCGCACCATTCACGGCGGCGCGGTGATGGCGTTGGCGGATTCGGTCGGGGCGGCCGCGACCGTGATCAATCTCCCTGAGGATGCCAAGGGCACCACCACGATCGAGAGCAAGACCAATTTCATCGGCGGCGCCAAGGAGGGAATGACTATCATCGCGACCGCAACGCCGATACATCGCGGCCGGCGCACCCAGGTCTGGCAGACGCGGTTGGAGACCGAGGACGGCAAGCTCGTCGCGATTGTGACGCAAACGCAGATGGTGTTGTAGAAGCAGATGGTACTGTAGGAGGACGTCGCGCTAAGGCTGCAATTACTGCCGTTATTTCAGGCAGTGTACGATCTGATCGGCCTTGAATTATATGCTGCGATGCACAATATCTGAGGTCTAGGGATTCGACGCCTCCTCGAAGGGCTTTTTCTGAGAGGAGTTTAGGATATGTACCTCACCGCTATCGCGGCGGCGCTTGCCAACAGCAGCGTTCGGACGCTGAGCCAGCAGGAATTGCCGCTGCTGCGCGATCACCTGTTGCGGCTCGATCGGACCAGCCGGCATGATCGCTTCCATGGTTTCATGGATGACAGCTTCATCCAACGTTACGCGGAAAAATGCGCGAACGACGGCACCGTGATCATCGCCTTCCTTGACAACGGCGTGGTTCGTGGCGCGGCGGAGCTGCACCCGCCGGAGCAATCACCCGATTCATTGCCGGAGATCGCGTTCAGTGTCGAAGCAGCGGTGCGGCGACGCGGCATCGGTAGCATGCTGTTCAAGAAACTGATCGAGGAGGCGCGCGCGAGGGGATATCGCAGCCTGCGGATCACCACCGGCGCGCAGAACGAAGCGATGCGCGCGCTCGCCAACAAGTTCGGCGCACGTCTCACCTTCAGCCACGGCGAATCCACCGGCGCTATCGATCTGACGCAGTGCCACCTGGAATCGGCACAAGCGGCCAGTGTCACAGCGATCGACGCTGCCCGCGCGATGGTAGATTTCAATCGCGCCATCTGGCGGTTGGTGCTGCAGATGTCTGGCTGGGGCCGGGCGGCCTGATCGCCCCGCGCGGATCCACACTCTCGAGCATGATCCGGAAAAGTGGGTACCGGTTTTCCCTCGCTACAAACGCGAAGCGTTTGCGCGGAGATCATGCTCAAACAAAAGGATAGAGCGGGATGACGATTCGAAGAAAAGTCATCACGCTCGAGCGTAGGCGCCCTCAGGTGCCGATGCGCTTGTCGTTGCCGAATCGCCTGACCACGCGGCGTTCGACGACCACGGAGCGTTGCGCGCCTTGCTCACCCGCGATCACGCGCGTCGCCGATCGTGCGACGGCGCGGCCGGTCCTCTTCACCTCGGTCAGCACCTCTTCGTAGGGCAGTCCCATCAGCGCGGAAGCGATTTCCGCCTGCGCCGCCTGGTCGTCAGTGATCCCGACGGCTGCGAAAATTGCTTCCTCCAGCGTCGGCGGATCGCGCCGTACGCGGCGGGTGCCATATTTCGTTTTCCAGTCTTCGCTCATTAGAGGCCTCGCATCTGATCCGCAGATACCTAGGTGCCCTGATGTTGCATTGCAATATGAAATTGGGATGGCAATCCAGCCATGCGTCTACAATTTCTCGAGCCTGGTGGCGTCATAGAGTTCGATCGTGGTCGCGGCTGCACCGAGCGATTGCAGCGAACGGACGAACTCGCGCGAAGCGGGCACGGCGAAATGGTCAAGCAGCGCCTTGCGATCAGCCCATTGCTCGAGAAACGCCAGCCGCAGCGGATTCTCGCAATCGATATGCACGGCGTGCGAGATGCATCCGGGTTCGCCGCGCGAGCGATGGACATGCTCGAGGCTTAACCTGCGCACTTCGTCGAAAGAGTCCTGTCGCGCCGTCACGCTGCAGGTCACCACGATCATGTCGTCCTCCCTCTTTTTCAGGGCGCGGCGTCGCCGGCGCCCGCGAGATCCTGCTTCTGCTGCGGCCAGCGTTTTAGCGCGGCGCGACCGGCGTCGGTCAGCACATAAACACCGCGCTCGGCACGATCGAACCAGCCATAGACGTTGTGCAACAGGATTTTTCCGGCGTCGGGGATGGTCGCCCGGAGGTCACGCACGCGGCCTGGTCCGGCTGCGAGAGCCGACGCGCAGGCCAGCGCCTGCTGGCGATAGGCCGTCATGATCGGCGCGCGCGTGCTGCCGCCCAGTACCGGATCGCCTTTGCGCCGCTGGTGCTCGGCCACCAGGCGCGAGCGCTTCTTGGGATCGCGGCGCGGCGCCGTCGTCGGCGGTTTCACAAGCACCTCGACGTCGCCGCTACTGGTGACACCGAGCATGCCAAAGCCGAGCCGGCGGCAAAGATTGCGATAACGGGCATCGCTCTCGCGTCCCTTGCCGCGCGCCGACAATCTGGCCGCCAGCCAAACCTCGTCGGCCGCGCCGGCACGATCGACCGCCTGCAGGATGAGCTCAAGATTGAAGGAAAGCTTCAATTCGCCGATCACCACGATCGGCGGATCGTCGGCGCCAAGCGCCACGAGATCGCAACCGCCGATCTCGCCCTTGACGGTGAAGCCGAGCTTTTCGAGGAAGCGTTTGACGGGCAGATAAAGCGCGGTTTCCAAGACAGACTCCGGCGGCGGAGAGGCCGCGACTCAATGGACTGTGAGTCTAGCTCAATTTGCGGAAAGCGTTTGACTGCCTGGCCTTCAAGCGGCGTTTCACGGCGGTGTTGTGGAACCCTGGAAACGTGAACCGTCGTCATCCGCGGCGAAAGAGGGGTATCCAGTAAACCCGCGGCCTATCCGCATAGAACTCCGCTCTCTGGAATACTGGTTCACCCGCTTTCGCGGGTGACGACGGCGGTGTTTGCGCTCCTATCTAAACCCGCCCGCTCACCGGCAGAAGCGCGCCCGTGACGGCGCTGGCGGTGTCGCTGGCGAGAAACAGGATGACGTCCGCGAGTTCTTTCGGCGTCACCCATTTTCCGAAATCCGCTTTCGGAATGCTGGCGCGATTGGCCGCGGTGTCGATGATCGAAGGCAGCACGGCATTGACGGTGATCTTGCCTTTATGCTCGGCGGCGAGGGCCTCGGTGAGGCGATGCACGCCGGCCTTCGAGGCCGCGTAAGGGCCCATGCCGGCGCCAGCTTGCAGCGCGCCCAGCGCACCGACATTGACGATCCTTGCTGCG
>JBJMTR010000241.1:0-4504 GCA_045811565.1 Bradyrhizobium sp. | reverse complement strand
TGAGAAACTTGTAGCGCGGCACGAAGAAGTGCATCTCCGCCGGCGCTTCGCTGTTTGGCGCCATCTGGAATTCGAATTGGAGTCCGTCGATGCTGCGCTTGTCGCCGGTCGCAATGATCGGGTCGGTCGGGCGCAATAATGCGACCGATCCCGCCGCCATCGACTTCCCGAGCCCGCAATCGACCTGCCCGCGCACGCCTTTCGCCAGGAACGGCCCAAACTGGTATTGCGCGCGCCGCAGCATCGCAGGCCCGGCGATGATGTTTTCCGAAACCGCATGCTCCATGAACAGGTTGGGCGCGATGATCGGCACCCGGCCACTCGCCAGCATCGCCTCATCCAGCACGCCGCGTGCGCCGCCCCAATGGTCGGTGTGGGTGTGGGTGAAGATCACGGCCGCAACCGGCCGCTTGCCGCGGTGCAGAAAATAAAGCTGCATCGCCGTCCGCGCGCCCTCGATCGAAGTCAGCGTGTCCACGACGATCACGCCGCTATCGCCCTCGATCAGCGTCATGTTGGCGATGTCGAGCCCGCGCACCTGATAGACGCCCGGCACTACCTCGAACAGGCCGTGATGCATGTTGAGGCGAGCCTGCCGCCACAGGCTCGGATCCACCGTCGGCGGGGCTTCTTCGGAAGACAGGAAGCCGTAGGGCTCGAGGCTCCAGACCACCCTGCCCTGCGGTGAGCTGATCCGCGCGTTCTCCACGGTGCCGAGGAATCCGCGCGCCGCGTCGTCGAAATCGCGCGTATCTGAAAAAGGCAGCGCTTTCAACGTTGCGGCGTGCTGCGTGACCACGGACGCCGCGGCGTCCTTGGGGGCTCCGTTCGCGACTGTCTCGTTCATGGTCACACTCCTCAAACCTGCAATCAAAGGCGATCCGTCACGCCGGATGCGCCGCGAGATAGGGAGAATTGGCGATCGACCACGGAGGCATCGGCTCCATCCGGAAGATTTGCCGCAGATGCACTTCGTCGGGCCCGTCGCCGATCCGCAGCAGCCGGCCCCAGGCCAACGCCTGATGGATCGGCGTATCATCGGAGCCGCCCATCGCGCCGAATACCTGCATGGCTCGGTCGGCGATCCGCTGCAGCATCGCGGGAACGGCGACCTTGATCAGCGAGACATCGCGCCAGGCGCCGTGATGGCCGGTCTGATCCAGCCGCCACGCACAGCGATAGGCGAGCAGGCGGACCTGTTCGAGCTCGACGCGGGATTCGGCGATCCAGCGCTGCACGGTGTCGTATTGAATGACCTTCCGTCCAAACGCCGATCGTTCCGCCGAGCGTGCCATCATCAGTTCGATCAGAAGCTCGCACAGCCCGATCGAGCGCATGCAATGATGAATTCGCGCGGGGCCGAGACGGATCTGCGCCACCTTGAAACCGCCGCCCTCTTCGCCGAGCAGGTTCGAGCGAGGCACGCGAACGTTCTCGAAGGCAAGCTCGCCGATCGGCGCGACATGATCCTCGCACCCCATCCAGCGCAACCGCCGGACCAGACGAACGCCTGGCGTCTCCATCGGCACGATGATGCAGGAATGGCGGCGCGTCCGGTCGGCGTTGGAATCGGTCACGCCCATCACGATCAGGAAACTGCATTGCGGATGCGCGGCGCCAGTGATGAACCATTTCCGGCCATTGATGATGTAGTCGTCGCCATCGCGGACCATGCTGGTCGCGATGTTGGTGGCATCGGACGAGGCGACGTCCGGCTCGGTCATCCCGAACGCCGAACGGGTTTGGCCTTCAAGCAGCAGCCGCAGCCAGCGCGCCTTTTGTGCCGGGGTCGCGCAATTCTGTAGCGCGATCATGTTCGGCACATCGGGCGCATGGCAGTTGAAGACTTCCGGCGCCCAGAAGAGCCGGCCCATGATTTCGGCGAGCGGAGCGTACTCGAGATTGGAAAGCCGCGTGCCCGGCTCGTCGTCCGCGAGTTCGGGAAGGCCGAGATTCCACAGTCCGGCCCTCCGCGCCTTCTGCTGCAGGTCGGCCATGAACGGCGCGGCTTCGCGATGGTGCGCGACATGCTCGACCCAGGCGCGGTGTCGCGGCAGCACCTCGGAATCGAAGAAAGCCTGCAGCTTTCCGCGCCAGTGTTCCGACGGTTCGGAAAGATCGAAATCCATGCGGCCTCTCGCCCTCTTTTCAGGGGCGGCACTTGAGCGTATATCGATACAGTTTGCAAAATCTATTTTGACACTGCACGCCGCGGATTCTCGGTCTCGCCCGCAGTATTCGCTCACTGGTCCAGAGCGGCTAAGGAAGCGCATCGCTCGAACGATCCGGCAGATATTGGGAGGGAAGAATGCGCGGGATCAGAACCGCCGTGGGCCTTGCTGCGGCTATCGCCGCCACATTGCTTGGCGTCGACGGCGCACAGGCAGAGGACAACTATCCAAGCCGGCCGATACATATCGTCGTGCCCTACCCCGCCGGCGGCATCGTCGACATCGTCGCCCGCTCCGTGACCGAGCAGGTTGGCCGCGACTGGCGGCAATCGATCGTCATTGAAGACAGGCCCGGCGCCAACAGCAATATCGGCACCGCGGCCGTCGCACGCGGCGAACCCGATGGCTACACCTGGCTGATCACCGGACCCGCGGTGCTGGTCAATCCCACGCTCTACAAGGAAGCGGGCTGGGACGCGCTGACGCATTTCAGATGCGTGGGTCTCGCCGTGTGGAATCAGAGTGTCGCGCTGGTGCATCCATCGATGCCGGCCAAAACCATTGGCGATTTCGTCGAGCTGGCGCGGAGCAAGCCCGGCCAGTTCAATTTCGGCAATCCGGGCGCCGGCTCGTCGATCGACCTCAGCGCCCAAAAACTGTTTCAAGCTGCCAACATCAACCTGACCAATGTCGGCTACAAAGGCCAGCCGCAGGCCCTGATCGATCTAATCACCAACCTGATGCATTTTGAGATCGTTTCGCTTGAGCTCGCGTTGCCGCACATCAAAGCTGGCAGCGTAAAACCGCTCGCCGTATTAACCGACAAGCGCATCGCCGATCTTCCTGACGTGCCGACGATCGCCGAGGCCGGATTTCCGGAAGCCGCCTATGTGCCCTGGTACGGGATCTACGTGCCGGCGGCCACGCCCGACGCGCTTGTCGAGAAAATTCACGCGGCCATCAACAAGGCGCTGCAGAACCCTGACGTTCAGCGCCAGCTATCGGTTGCCAACGTCCCGGGCAAGCCGATGCCGCTGAACGAGCTCGCCGCGCTGATGAAGGCGGATTACGAGAAGCTGACGACGGTGGTCAAAACCGCAGGCATGGCGCTGCAGTGATACGGCTGCCTCCTCTTGAGGCTCCACATCCAGCCGTTCCGGGATGGCCGATGGACCAGATCCGGAATCTTGAGATTCTCAGATGTGCAATTGCACAGCGGAGTCGATGCTTCGCATCGCCCCGGAATGACAACATCACTTCTTCACCTTGCTCGCGTCCATCTTGATGCTCGTATCCAGCATCTTGGTCGAAAACGCCGTTCCGACCTCAAAGGGCTTTTCCATGCCGAGATAGGTTTGCACCAGCTCGTAATCCTTCTTTATGCGCTCGGCGTCGATCCAACCCAGCGCCTTGGTGGTGGTGAACTCATCCGTCATCAAGAACTTGATGCGCTCCCACTGCCGTTGCTGGTTTTCCTTATCGAGACCCGAGACCTGATCGAGCAGCGACTTCAGACATGGCGCAACATCGGCAACGCAGGCGGCAAACGCCTTTTGCGTCACGCGGACGAAATCCTCGGCCAGCTTTGGATTCTTTTCCAGGAACGCACCGTTGACGATCAGCGAATTGCCGTAGGGGTTGAGACCGATGTCCTTCCAGTTGAGGTAGCCGAGATCGCTGCCGAACTCGATCACCTTCAGATCGTGCTCATTGTAGAAATCGCTGATGATATCGACGGTATGGCTTTTCAGCGCCGCTATTTTTGCCGTTGGCCCGACATTGACGAAGTTCACGGCGTCAGGCGCGATCCCTGCCGCCTTGGCAAAGGCGGGCCACATCACCCGCGAGGCGTCGCCCGGCGGATTGCCGATCTTGTGGCCGGGAAAGTCTCTGGCGCCATTCACTCCATAGCTTTTCAGCCAATAGAAGGTCTGCCCGGTATTGGCGTAGATGCTCATCAGCGCCACTACATCGGCGCCCTTGCTCTTCGCCACCAGCATGGTGGCGAGATCCGCAATTCCGAACGGCGAGCCGCCGGAGCCGACCTTCAGCGATGAGACGCCGGAGCCTTTGCCGGTCTCGATCGTGAGATCGATGCCGGCCTTCTCGTACCAGCCTTGCGCCTTGGCGTAATAGAACGGCGAATGATCCGCGGTCGGCGTCCAGTTCAGGATCAGGTTGACCGCCACGCTCGCATCGGAGGGCACAGCGGGCACGGCCAGCGCAAGCGCAAGCGCCACAATTCGCAAACCCCTCATGACATCTCTCCTCGCTTGTTACCGGCCTTGTCGTTGCGCGCCCATGACGGTACCAATGCAACAAGGGACAGGCGA
>JBJMTR010000240.1:0-1512 GCA_045811565.1 Bradyrhizobium sp. | reverse complement strand
CTGTTCGAAGACATTGACCATTTTTTCAAGATGCTCGAAGCGCACGTGCGCAATCGCAGGGCAAGGTAATGCGCCGACGAAGTGATCGATAAATCAACTGGCTTCCGGTAATGGCACCTTTGAGACCTCCCGACGGATACCGACGATGTCGGTTTATCGGGGTAGACCGGAAGTGACCGGCCGAGTGTCAAAACGGCGCTTTTGACCCAAATGTATGGTCCGGCCGCGCGTTACAAGAGGTTTCGTCAACCTGGCAGATGCGGTCTTGCATCAATGTATCCGGCTCTGATTGGAGCATGTTGTGCTCCGGGCCATCATGGATATCAGCGCGCATTCGAGCTCATTAGCGGACAGGCCTCGAACGGGCCATTCGGGTCACCAGTGTTCGCATGCGCCGGGAAGACCGATCCTCCATCGTCGTCTCATCCTCTCGCAGACCTCGGCGGGTAAGGGGTGTTGGTTACGTCATCGATAGCTCCTCACTTCGCGCTGTTCCTTTGTTCGTGCCCGGCGGTCGTTCCTTCGTCCCGGCCTGCGCGCGCAGACGCGCCGTGCCCAAGGACCGTCAAGGTTGGCCGTCGCGCTTGCCTTGCCGCTCGCGCCAGCGTTGCCAGGCCACGCCTTGACGGTCCCGAGCACGGCGCGAGGATCAAGCAGGTCGGGACGCCGTCTCCTCCGTCTTGACGCAACTCGAAGGCGCGTCCCCTGTTGAGAACCGCCCAGGCGATCCGGGCGAGCTTGTTGGCGAGCGCAATCGCCAGCACGTTGTGGTGCAATCGTTTCTTGGCGGTTTCGATCCAAGATTTGAGGCCATAGCGCTCCCAACATTTTACCCTGACCAACACGACCCAGGCCGCCTGAACGAACAGAGTGCGCAAATAGCGATTGCCACGCTTCGATATGCTGCCGAGGATCGTGCGGTCGCCGGTTGATAGCTGTCTCGGCACGAGGCCGAGCCAGGCGCCGAAGTCGCGGCCTTTCGAGAACGCATCGCCGGCGCCGATCGCGGCCACCATGGCGCTCGAAATGATTGGGCCGATGCCAGGCACCGTCATCAGGCGCTCGCAGCCTTGGTCTTGACGCGCCAACGCTTCGATCTCGCTAGATAGCCCCTCGATACGCTCATCCAGCCGGCGCCAGTCTCCCACCAGATCCTCGATGATGCGCAACATGCGAGGCGAGAGCACATCGGTGCGCGTCGCGAGGATACCCGGCAACTCGGACCGCAAGGAACGCAGGCCTTGCCGCACGGCGATGCCCCGCTCCAGCAGGAACGCACGGATCTGATTGATGACACCGGTACGCTGACCGAACAATCGCTCGCGGACGCGGTGCAGCGCCTGAAGGTCGAGCTGATCGGCGGTCTTGGTCGCGACGAACTTCATGGTCGGGCGTTGGATAGCCTCGGCGATGGCTTCCGCATCTCGGAAGTCATTCTTCTGTCCCTTCGAATAGGGGCGCACGTATTTCGCTGGCATCAGGCGGGCGTCGTGGCCAAGCATTTGGAGCTTG
>JBJMTR010000239.1:0-10655 GCA_045811565.1 Bradyrhizobium sp. | reverse complement strand
TTTGATGCGCGCGTGCGGATGTGGGCTGCGCAAGATCTTGCCCCAGATCATGCCGGGCATGGTGGTGTCGGCGGCGAAGGCCGCGCGGCCCGTGACCTTGTCGACGCCGTCCGGGCGAATGGTGCGCTGGCCGATCCACTTGTTGTTGGTGATAACGTTCATTGCGCTGCCTCCGGCATTTCCTGGCGCATTTCTTGCGCGGTCTCCAGAACCGCGCGGACAATCTTGTCGTAGCCGGTGCACCGGCAGAGATTGCCGGCGAGCCAGAAGCGGACCTCCTCCTCGCTTGGCCGCGGATTTTTCCGCAACAGCGCATCGGAGGCGACCAGCATGCCCGACGTGCAGATGCCACACTGCAGCGCCGCCATTTCCAGAAATTTCTGCTGCAGCGGATGCAGTCTGTCGCCGTGCGCCATGCCCTCGATGGTCCTGATCTCGTGGCCTTCGGCTTCGGCGGCGAGCATCAGACAGGAACAGACCAGACGGTCATCCAGCGTGATCGAGCAGGCGCCGCAATCGCCGGACGCGCAGCCTTCCTTCGAGCCCGTTAGACCAAGAGGCCCGCGCAAGGCATCGAGCATGGTGTCGTTAGGCTCGCAGAGGAATTCTTGCGGCTCGCCGTTGATGGTGGTGGAGACGTGCAGTTTGGCCATGAATGCTGATTCTCCAACTTCAGTTTTCTTGCGCGCGCCGGGCGGCGATGGCAGCGGTGCGCTTGAGCAGCACGCCGGCGACCTTCGTTCGATAAGCAATGGTGCCGCGCTTGTCGTCGATTGGACGGCAGGCGGCGCTGCAGGCGGCGGCGGCCTTGTCGAGTGCGGCAGCTTCGAGGCGCGAACCGATCAGCGCTTTGGCCGCCGGCTCAACCAGCAGCACGGTCGGTGCCACCGCGCCGAGCCCGATGCGGGCGGCGGTGCAGACACCGTCTTTCAAGGTGAGGCTGACGCCGCAGCCGACCACGGCGATATCCATTTCGGTGCGCGGGATCATACGAAGGTACGCGTCGCTTGAACCTTTGGGCCGCGGCAGCAGCGCAAAACCAACCAGAATTTCGCCGGGCAAAAGATTCAAGCGGCCGGGCCCGGCCGGCACTTTTTCCACCGGCAGCTCGCGGCGGCCGTTCGGCCCCTGCACCGTGACGATGGCGCCGGCCGCGACCATCGCGGGCACGCTGTCGCCGGCGGGAGAGCCGTTGCAGAGATTGCCGCCGGCCGACGCCCGCCCCTGCACCTGCTTGGAGCCGATCAGGTTGACCGCTTCAAGCACGCCTGGCCAGACTTTTCCGAAGCGCGGATGTTCTGACAGCGCCATGCCGGAGACCGCCGCGCCGACGCGAAAACCGCCATCGGCGGTTTCTTCGATTCTCGTCATCTCGGCGATCCCCTTGATGTCGACGATCAGGCCCGGCTTCGCGCTGCCTGCGCGCATTTGCACCAACAGATCGGTGCCGCCAGCTAAAATACGCGCCGCGCTGCCGGCCGCCGCAAACGCCCTAATCGCTTCGTCGAGCGTGCTCGGCGCTAAATATCGCAAATCGGTCATTCGTTCGCCATCTCCCTTGATCTGCTTGTCCCCGCGATCGGTGGCTTGCCTCATTTTCGGCCCGCAGAGTTCAACCGAGCCTACAACGGCAAACGTGATTGGAACAGCCTTCGGGCCCGGTGGAAGTGGCAGGCTCCTATGCGCGGAGCGAATTTGGGCATCGCGCCCGTTGCCAGTGCGGTGGCTTTCATCCTTCGAGCGCGCGCGTTGCCAGATCCTCAGGATGAGGTTCTTTAATGCGGTCTGCTTGAGATCCTCATGGTGAGGAGCGCGGCAACGCCGCGCGTCTCCGGACGATGCTTCGCATCACCGGGAGAGCCATGACCCACGGCATACTGCATCGTCATTCCACCAACTCCGGCCAGGGCACGATGGTGGACTTCACCGTCTTCATGGCGATGGCGTCGGCGACCGCCTGGCGGACGCCCTCTTCCGAGAACGGATAAATGGTCTGCATTTCAAGCCACGGATATTTGTCGCGCGTGCGGTAGAGCATGTCGACGCCGAGCGGCAGGTCGTTGCCGGTAAAACCCCAGGAGCCCAGCACGTTGAGGTCCTTGGTGCAGATGCGATGCCATGAAGTCATAATCGAACCGGCATCGGTGAACTGCCCCATCTCGACATAAGTGCCGCCGTCGCGCAGCATCTCGATGCCTTCGGGACCGGCGCTCGGATGGCCCGAGCAATCCATCACGAGATCGGCGCCAAAACCGCCGACGATGTCGCGCACTTTCTTGATGCGTTCCTCCGGCGTCTTGAGATGATCGATATCGACGGTCGCCTCCGCGCCGAATTTGCGCGCCAGCTTAAGCCGCGGCATCTCCGGCGCGCCGACGCAAATCACGCGGCCTGCGCCCATCTCCTGCGCGGCCGCGACGGCCAGAATTCCAATCGGGCCGGAGCCCTGGATCACGACCGTGTCGCCCCATTTGAATCCGCCGGCGCGGGTGGCGCGGTTGAAGGCGCGGATGCAGGAGGTCAACGGCTCCGACAGCGCACCCAGCCGCAGCGACATGTCGTCGGGTAGTTTGTAGATTTTTGTCCCCGGCAGCATGTCGAGATCGACATAGACATATTCGGCCCAGCCGCCCCACAGATGCGGCGCCTTGTCGAAGCCGAGATAGCGGCCGTAATAGACTGGCGTCAGGCACTTGTTGGCGCTCTCCGGATAATGGATGCAGTAATAGCATTTGCCACATGGCATCAGCGGCGGAATCATCACCTTCGATCCCACTTTGAGCGGCTTACTCATGAAGTCTTCGGAAAATTCCGAGCCGACTTCGACCAGCACGCCGCCGATCTCGTGGCCCAGCGTGAACGGCCATGGCAATGGCTTCGGCCAATGCCCCTTAAGGATGTGCAGATCGGTGCCACAGACGCCGCAGGCGCCGACTTTGATAAGCGCCGCCTTCTTCGCGATTTTCGGCCATGGCACCGTGCGAATGACCGGCTGCGCGCCCGGACCGTCATAGGTGCATACGCGGATCTGTTCCATGAAATTTCCTCCGGCCCTTCGGCGATTGTTGGTTAGCTGAGGTGGGCGGGCGCAGCCTATGTGAAGCGAACGCGGATGCCAATGTCGCTGCTCTGCGCCGATTGACACCGCGAAGGCACGGCCTCAGGTTGGGCCGCGACTTCGTGGGAGGAAGGCGTTGCGCAATCGCTGGGGCATCCTTGCGGTCCTGTTCACGGTCCGCCTCACCATGGCCTTTCAGTTTCAGAGCGTCGCTGCGGTGGCGCCGCTGCTCGGCGGCAAATTTGGCGTAAGCCTCGCCGATATTGGGCTGTTGATCGGGCTGTATTTTACGCCGGGCGTAGCGCTGGCGCTGCCGGGCGGCGCGATAGGGCAAAGGTTCGGTGACAAGGCGACCGTGCTTGGTGCGCTTGTGCTGATGCTGATCGGCGGGCTCGCGATGGCGCTGTCGGATCTTTGGAGCGTGCAGATCGCGGGGCGGCTGGTCGCCGGCGGCGGCGGCGTGCTGCTCAATGTGCAGATGAGCAAGATGGTAACCGACCATTTCGCCGGGAAAGAGATCGCCTCTGCGATGGCGATCTTCGTCAATTCATGGCCGGCCGGCGTCGCGCTGTCGCTGCTGACATTGCCCACGATCGGCATCGGTTATGGCGTGAGCGCGGTCTATCTCGCAGTGGCGGCGACGATCGTGGTTGGCATCCTGCTGCTTGCCCCGACGTATCAGCCGCCGGCGAGTGTCCCCGCTGCCGCCGCGACATCGGCGCGGCTCGATGGCACGGCAGTCGCCGCGGTGATCGTCGCCGGTTTGATCTGGGGTCTCTTCAATATCGGCTTCGCCATGATCTTCAGTTTCGGGCCGTCGCTATTGGTCGAGCATGCCTGGTCGATCACCGCGGCCGGATCGGCGATCAGCATCGTGCTGTGGGTCGCGGTGTTTTCAGTACCCCTGGGCGGATTGTTGGCGGACAGAACCAAGCGGCCACAGACCATTCTGATCGCCAGCTGCATCCTGTTCGCGCTGCTGATGCTGATGCTGCCGCGCACCAGTGCGGTGATCGCAACCGTGATCGGCCTCGGCCTGATCAGCGGCCAGCCGGCCGGCACGATCATGAGCCTGCCAGCGCGCGTGCTTGAGCCCGCGACGCGCGCGATCGGCATGGGCATCTTCTACACCGTCTATTACGGCGCGATGGTGCTCGGCCCGGTCATCGGCGGCGCCTGCGCCAAATGGACCGGCAGCGCGGCCGCGGCAATTGATTTCGGCGCCGTGGTGCTGTTGATATGCCCGCTGCTGCTGTGGCTCTTCGACCGCATCGCGCCGGCACGCACATAGCGCCCTGCCCATTGTTGATGCCACCGCCGCTAACACATCATTAACCCTGTCGGCCGTAGGGTCTGTCGACGCCGAGAGGCCGGTCGTCGGGTGGCGAAATGTCGTTTGCGCAGAAAAAATCCAGTCTTCCGGCGACCGAGGAGCGCCGGCGTTTTCAGCGCGTGAAAGTCCACCTGCTCGGCCGTTACATGCTCCCCGACCGGCGCGAGTTTCCCTGCCAGATCATCAATATGTCGCCGGGGGGCCTGGCTCTGCTGGCCCCGGGCATCGGCAATGTCGGCGACCGCGTCATCGCCTATCTCGACCATATCGGCCGGGTCGAAGGGAAAATCACCCGCATCATCGACAACGGCTTTGCGATGACGGTCGTCTCCACTGCGCGCAAGCGCGACAAGCTCGCCGCCCAGCTCACCTGGCTCGCCAACCGCGATATCCTCAATCTGCCGGAAGACCGCCGCCACGACCGTATCGTGCCGCGCAATCCGATCGCGCTGCTTACGCTCGAGGACGGCAGCAAGATGACTTGCCGGATCATCGACCTCTCGATGTCAGGTGCCGCGATCGCCGCGGAAAACCGCCCGCCGCTGAAATCGCTGGTTATGCTCGGCAAGGTACAGGCGCGGGTGGTACGAAACCTCGAAGAGGGCTTTGCGCTCGAGTTCCTTCGCGAACAAAGCGCCGAGTCGCTCGAAGACGCGGTTACCGCGCGGTAAAGCGCCGGCCGCGTAAAACCCACCTTTCAGAACGCCAGAGGGTGGTCTCCGCATTTCCCGGCGGCCGCCTTTGAGGCATTTGGCGCGCGCGACATGCGGTTAACGCGGCAACGCATTGCGGCGCAATGCGCCACTCCCGCAGCGCGTGTCGCGTTAACGCATACAATTTGAATTAATTGAAGTTGTTTCAAATTTTAGTCGAATCCGATTCAAGTATAGATCGAATTCGCTGCGCCTTTTACTTGCATTCGCGTCAAATGTACTTCGCCGACTTAGCCGCGGCGCAAAACCTTTGTGCGAAACGTGGTCCCAACAAGAAACGGGGGCCACAATGTTGTTCAGGGGACAGGGGAAAGGATTGGCGGTTGCCGCCGTCCTGCTGGGAATGAGCGTGTCGGCTAAAGCCGGCGACACGCTGTATGCGAGCCTCGGCGATACCACGCGTTCGCCGATTGGCTGGGTCGAATTCTGTGCCGAAAATCCCGTCGAGTGCCGCGGTGGCGCGACGCAAGCGCGCGACATCGTGATGTCGCAGACCGCCTGGCGCGACCTGCTGCGGGTCAACAAGTGGGTCAACGAGACCATCAAGCCGATGACCGACATGGACCATTGGGGCGTGGTCGAGAAATGGTCATTGCCGACGGACGGCTACGGGGATTGCGAAGACTACGTGCTGTTGAAGCGCAAGATGCTGATCGACGCCGGCTGGCCGCGCGAGGCGCTGTTGATCACCGTGGTGCGCGACAAGAAGGGCGAAGGGCACGCCGTGCTGACCGTGAAAACCGACAAGGGCGAGTACGTCCTCGACAATCAGAACGAGACCGTCGTGGCCTGGACCGAGACCGGTTACCGCTTTGTCAAGCGGCAGTCGCAGAGCGATCCTAATCTGTGGGTCTCGCTCGGCGACAGCCGGCCCGCAGTCGCCACCGCCAGTTCGCGCGATCGCTAGCAGAAGGAATTACCGAACCCGCGACCCGGTCACATCCCCAACCCTCCCCGTCCCAGACCGGTTCGCGCGCGGCCAGCCTTCCCCCAAAGGCTGGCCGCAACTTTTTTGAGCGGCGTAGCCGAACGTGCGACGGCCGGATTAGGCGGCCTCAGTTGGCGATCGCTTCGTTCCATCAGCGGCCACAGCCGCTCTCGCCACTCTGGTAAATTCGCCCAAGCTCCTCTCGCCGCTCCGCGCGCATTCGATGATTTTAAATGCAACCAGCTTGCGAGCCTCGTGACCGGCGAGAAGCTCCGGAAATCTTTCACATACGCGCTCCAAGGCCACTTCCATGTTGGCGAGCGTCCTCTGGTCGAACTCATCCGCGATCATGCTTGTGCTCCACGGCCGACTCAATCCTGACTGCTGTTCACATCAGCGAGAAAAGAGATTCAAATCGCACTTTGGCAAAAACTCACTGAACCAGTTGAAAAATAGCGTCACGTTTTCCCGGTGCGATTCCGCCCGCCTTGAGTTCAAAAAATCCTTTAGCTCTGCCCAATTTGGTTCCAAGGATAACGCAATTAAATACTAATTAAATATAACTCATGTTATTTGCGCGCGCAGGTTTGTGAATAATACTGATGCTTGGAATGCAGCAGCGAAAGGAAAATTGGATGCCAATGGACGAGACCGAAGCCGCCTCCGCTGCTGACCGGCGGAGATTCCTGAGCGTTTGCGGAAAATCCGCAGCAGTTACACCGCCGGCCATCACGCTCCTTCTGTCGAGAGCTTGAGTTCCACAGCCATCGCGCATTCTGGCGGCTACAGCCAGGATCGCGGCGAAGGAAACAACGGCTCGGGAAACGGCGGAGGAGACGGAAGTCCGAACGGCAAAGACGATCGGTATCGCGAGGCCTCGTCCCCCCGCTCTCGACCACGATCAGGACCGACGACCAGCCCGAGGCCGACGGGATTGGTATATCGGGCCTGCAGCAAGCGCGGCCCCGATGTCCGGCTGAACTTCAGTTGGGACAAGCAATCGGTTGCTGCGATGGCCTATCAGCAGTCTGCCCCGGCGCGAACTCCCGTAGAACTACGACAACGGTCAAAAGATTCACCAGTGTAGTGCGCCGCGTTAACGCTCATTCGGAGGGCCCCTCAATGATCAGCATAGAAAAGCTAAGCTACGCCGCCGAGATCAGTTCAGCTCTTGCCGGACAGATGGTTGAGTTGCTTACATTGCGGGAAGCAGTTCGAAAAGCCGAACAGGCGGCGTCGCCGAGACCAAACGGCAAAAGGCAAGCAGACGGAGTACCAACCCCGGCGTCGCCCCCACGTTCGCCGAGAGTTGAGATAGCGGCATGAATCTATCCCTTGCCGGCCGGAGCCAAACTGTTCGCATAGTCATTGTTGATCGCCGTGGCCGAAGAAGCAGATAGATACCGCAGACAAGCCCAGGAATGCCGCGACCAAGCGGCGAACGCCAGCGGCCCGATCGACAAGGAGTCGTGGCTATGGCTCGCCGACGAATTTATAAAGCTGGCACGGACTGACGAGGCGCAAGGCAGGCCTCGAATAAAGAAAGGCCGCAGCGCTCACCCGGTGCGCCGAGGCCGTATCAACGGCGGCGGCTAGTGCGGCTTTGGGGCTCTCGGCATAGCCGGAGTAACCAAAGCGCCCAACGCCTCGCGTGACTTTTGTGCAAGGCGACAACCATTGATCGGTGCAGGCGTCCTGTCGCCCGCACCGCTACCTTACGGATTGCCAGAGCGAGATGACTTTTCTTTGAATCGTCATCGCGCTCTATCTTTTTGTTTGAGCAGATCCCCGCGCAGACGCTTTGTGTTTGTCGCGAGGGAAAACCGGTACCCATTTTTCCGGGTCATGCCCTAGTCATGCAGGCCAAGACTGGAGAGTTCTAGCCCGCAATGCGTCCGGAACCTTTTTATCTCCGGTTCTTGCGCCTCATCTCGTCTGCCGTGCCTGGATCACCTCCGCCGGCCGTCCCTGAGGTTCCAGACGTACCGGATGCTCCACCGGTCGCCGCACCGCTAGTGCCCGCGCCAGCGCCAGAACCTGCCCCATCTCCGGTACCGCCGCCCGCGCCACCGGCACTGGCGCCTCCGCTCGCCGCGCCACCTGCACCGGCTCCGGCGCCACCGGCTCCACCTGCGGCGCCGCCTCCTCCGCCTCCGCCGCCGCCTTGAGCGACAGCCAACGTTGAGCCAAGGGCGAAGACCAGTGCTAACGCGATCGCTGGTACTTTCATGTCGTTCTCCTTCGTCCTGTGAGAAGCACCGGCAATCTTCAGGCGTCGCTTTCGTTCCTAGTTTTTTCCGCAGCTGGATTCGCGATGCGTGCTGCAAAGCGGGTTCGTCCGAAGGCTGGCCGCACCTTTTTTTGCGACGCCTGCGAAGGTGTGAAACGATGAGTGTTCTCACCCGGAGAAGCTGCCGTGGCTCACAACGAGATCGAAGCTATCCGCGCTTTGCTTGGCTCAAAACCGCGCCCGGTCGGATGGTCGGAACGGCGCCAGCGCCTCGACGAAGTGGGATCGGCCTGGCCGCCAGCCGACGACGTGAGGTGTGAAACCGTCGATTGCAATGGCGTACCTGGCGAATGGTCGCTTACACCTGTGAGTGAACGAGCTCGCGTGCTGCTGTACTTCCACGGCGGAGGTTATTGCTCCGGCTCGATTATCAGCCATCGCCGGATGGTGACTGAAGCAGGCCGTGCCGCGCGCATGCGCACGCTTGCGGTCGATTACCGTCGCGCGCAGGAGCATCCATTTCCGGCGGCACATGAAGACGCGATGACGGCGTGGCGCTTCCTGCGCCAGCAAGGCGTTTCGGCGGAAAACATCACCTTGGGCGGCGACAGCGCCGGCGGCAATCTTACCCTCGGCCTCATCAATCGATTGCGCGCTGCCGGCGAGACCTTGCCAGCCTGCGCCTGGCTGGTCTCGCCATGGACCGACCTTACGATGTCCGGCACGACGCTTGAGACCAAGGATGCCGTCGACCCGATCATCCACAAGTCATATCTCGCCGAGTTGGCGGATGCGTATGTGCCTGCATCCGTCGACCGCAGGGATGTCTTGATCTCGCCGCTGTTCGCAGACCTCGCAGGCTTTCCTCCCATGTTGATCCAGGTCGGATCGGCGGAGACGTTGCTTGCGGACGCAACACGGCTCGCCGCCGGGGCGGGATCCGCCAATGTCGACGTGACGCTGGAGATCTGGCCGCACATGATCCACGCATGGCCAGTATGGAATGCCGCGCTGACGGAGGGTCGACGTGCACTGGTGCGCGCAGGGCAATTTATCCGCGCGCATATTTCCTAGAACGGGGCGTCTTTCCGCGCTATCTTGTTGTTGAACCGTGATATTTTCAGCGATTCGGTGCCCAAGCCTGCGTTGGCGCGGCGCTACGGGTCCGAACCGCCGCGGGCACGCATTTAAGGCCAGAGAATCGCGATTGGAGGCCGTTTTGCACGAATTCCCGCGCGGTTGCGGGCCAAAATCACGGTTTTAGGCCTGCCGAGGTTGTGCTAATCGGGAACTTTAGAATTAGGTCCGGTTTGGTGTCGCATGATTGAACTCGCCCCCCGGAGTATCAGCGCCACGCGCATCGGCGTGCAGCCAATTGCCGTCACCGCCGTCGCCCTTGCCCTTGTCCTGATCGGAATGGGCTCAATGGCGCTATGGCGCGTCTACACCGGCAACTCTCCCGAAAAGGACAGAGTCGCGGCCAGCCGCCAATTGCAGGCGCGGACCGCGCAGGCTTCCGAACAGCTGGTCGAAAGGACCAAGGGCCTCGAGGCCACCCAGCAGGAATCGATCGACCAGCTCCAGGTCGTGCAGGATCAATTGCAGACTGTGCGCCGCCTGCTCGCCTCGCAGCAGGTCGATACCAAGAAGCTTTCCGAACAGGTCGGCTCCCTCACCGAGGCGATCGACGGCTTACGGCAATCCTTCGCCAGCGCGCAGGCGAATGAACCGGCCGCCGAGCCCGGCCGCAAGCCGTCGGCCAAGGCAAAGCCGCGCGCGGCCCGGAGCGCGTACCGCAAACGCGGCAAAGCGAACGGCTGACCAGATCCAGGTCGCACAGCGTTTGATGATGCGGCGGCGTTTGTACGGCTCACGTGTGTGCCCACCAAATTAAAGGTCTGATGACCGGAGGTGGCCTCGGGATCGACAATGTGTGTCAGCCGCGGGCCGAATTGGCTCCGCACCCCAGCGACAAGAAGTACCGGAATTAAGTACCGGAATTTTTTGCGCCGAGTGTGAACTGCTTCACATTTGCCGGTGCGATTCCCGGGCAAGCTGTGGTTCACCGGATGGCGTGAGCCGATTTCAATGTCCGGGGCTGGCAAGGTCGTTGACGGTATACTGCGTCGACGGCCTTGTTTTTTGTCTTCCAGCCACCGACGATCGCCCTGCGGGAGATTGCAATGCCCCGTATGCGTTCACTGTTGGCCGTCACGTTGGGGCCCTTTTCAGGTCACGGCAACGTTTACGGGAGCCCGTTCAGCCAATGCGACGCAACGGAGGCATCAGCAAATGGCGTCAAAACGGCGGCCGCGGTGAAAAAGCACCGAGGCCGCTCGAATCATCCCGACAGGGCAGGTGCGCTACTTAGCCCCAGTCACACACCTGAACCC
>JBJMTR010000238.1:0-2854 GCA_045811565.1 Bradyrhizobium sp. | reverse complement strand
TCGTGGAATCTTGTTTCCAGGCCCGCAAATGAGCCCGTGCTCATCCTCGACTGGAAGGAAGCCGGCGTATCGATCCCGAAAACGCCCGAAAGCAAAGGCTTTGGAAGTGAATTGATCGAGCGCGCGTTGACTTCCTCACTGCGCGCCAATACCGAGATGACGTTCGCGCCGGACGGCTTGATCTGTCACATCGAACTTGCGCTTTCGACAAGAGGCACTCCCTCGCCCTGATCGGCCTGGGGTGGCGTGTCTTGATCTCGCGTCGAAACTGTGCGGCGTAGCTCGCGTGCCCGCTTTCCTCACCTCACGGATGCTGTCATCGCCTTACTGTGCCATGCTTGGCATGCTACGCCAACTTGATCCGGCTAATCCAAAAAACAGCAAAGACAGCGCCATGCCCGACCAGTTCTCCAACACCCAGCAAATCCGCAAGCCCGCCGTTATTTCCGAAGGCGGTATCGTCGCCGCGCAATCGCGAAAAGCGGCCGAAGTTGGCGCCGAGGTGCTGGCGGCCGGCGGCGACTGCGTCGACGCCGTCGTTGCCACCACGTTTGCGCTGGGCGTGCTGGAGCCCTGGATGAGCGGCCTCGGCGGCGGCGGCGCGATGGTGCTCTACCGCGCGCGCGAAGACCGCTATGAAGTGATCGACTACGGCATGCGCGCGCCAAATAGCCTTCGCCCCGACGACTATCCCCTCACCGGAGACGGCGCGGCCTCCGACATATTTCCTTGGCCGCGGGTCAAGGATGACCGCAACATTCATGGCCCCGGCTCGATCGCGGTGCCCGGCGTGGTCGCCGGGATGGAGGAAGCGCATCGCCGCCACGCAAAATTGCCGTGGCGGGAATTGGTTGGGCCCAGTGTCGAACTGGCCGGTGAAGGTCTGCTGGTGGACTGGTGGACCACGGCGATGATCGCGAGTTCGGCCGTCGACTTGCGGCGTTATCCCGCAAGCGCCGCCGCCTATCTCGTCGACGGCCTGCCGCCGAACGCGCCATGGGGCATCAGGTCGAGCGTGCGCATGCCGCAAGGCACGCTCAAGGCGACGCTTTCGCATCTCGCCGCGCAAGGGCCGCGCGATTTCTACCAGGGCGATCTGGCGCGCAGCGTCGCGGCTGACATTCAGGCCGGCGGTGGCGCGTTGTCGGTCGAGGATCTGGCTGCCTTCCACGCCTATCTGCGCGTGCCGCTGGCCATTCCTTATCGCGGCGGCAACGTCCATGCGACACCGGAACTGACCTGCGGACCGACCATGGCGCATACCTTGCGCCTGCTGCAGCAGAACCTGCAGCCCGGGCGCGGCGGACCGGATGCATCGGCCTACACTGCCTACGCACTGGCGCTGCAATCGGCCTATCGCGAACGCCTGCAGGGTATGGGCGATGCCGACGGCCGCCGCGCGCTGGGCGCCGAAGCGCTGGCGCCGGCCTGCACCACACATTTTTCGGTGGTCGACCGTATCGGCAACATGGCGGCGGTGACGCAAACGCTATTATCCAACTTCGGCTCCAGATATGTGCTGCCGCAGACCGGCATCACCATGAACAACGGCATCATGTGGTTCGATCCGACCCCCGGCACGCCGAATTCGCTTGCACCCGGCAAGCGCTGCCTGACCAATTATACGCCGGTGGTGGCGCAATCGGCCGACGGGAGGCGCCTCGCCGTCGGCGCTTCCGGTGGCCGGCGCATCCTGCCGGCGGTGACGCAGCTTCTGTCCTTCGTGATGGACTACGGAATGGATCTCGATGCGGCGATCCACCAGCCGCGCATCGATGCCAGCGAAGGCGCGGTGGTGATCGGCGATGTGCGTCTGGCGGCGCAGATACGCCAGGCGCTGCGCGAGCGTTTCGACTATGAAGAAGCACGCGTGCAAACGCTGCCGATGAAGTTCGCCTGCCCGAGCGTGGTGCTGCGCGACGGCGCAACCAACAGCGGCGTCACCGAGCCGTTCCAGCCGTGGGCAGACGCGGTGGCGGAGGGGTAATGCCAGTCGGCTCGGAACTTGAAGCGCCTTCGCCCGTTCATTGGAAAGCTTGGTGCGTTCGTTTGAAAAGGGAGCTTTCGGTGAAGCGATTTGTGATTGCAGCCGCCGTCCTCACAGCGGCCAGCCTGGCAATGCAGGGTCCAGTGTTCGCCAAGGGTGGACATGGCCGGGACCATCATGTGTTCGCGATGTCGCACCACGGCTACTACGGCCATCCTCCAGGATGGTATCGCGGCCGGAAGGTCGGCTGGCGCGGCTACGGCTGTCCTCCAGGCCTGTGGAAGCAAGGGCGCTGCTGACGGTATGGAGTGAATGCGGTCCGGCATTTTGTTAGACGGGGACCTGTCGACCTTGCCGCGTATTTGTCGAGGCAATCACCCAAATCGACGATCGTATCGGCTGATCGCAAGCTCTCGCGTATCGATCTCCGGCTTCCGTCCGGACAGAAGATCGGCAAGCACCCTCCCCGAACCGCAAGCCATGGTCCAGCCGAGGGTGCCGTGGCCAGTGTTGAGATGAAGATTGCGGTAGTGTGTGGCACCGATCACAGGCGGGCCATCCGGCGTCATCGGGCGCAGTCCGCACCAGAACGTGGCCTTGGCCGTGTCACCGCCGCGCGGAAACAGATCGGTCAGGGAGTGATCTAGCGTCGCCCGCCGTGCCTCATAAAGCTGATCGGAATAGCCCGAGATTTCCGCGGTGCCGCCGACGCGGATGCGGTCTCCCAATCGCGTCATCGCAACCTTGTAGCTCTCATCCATGATGGTCGACACCGGCGCGCCATCGGGATCAACGATCGGCACCGTGATCGAATAGCCTTTTACCGGATAGACCGGAACCGAAATGCCGAGCGGCTTTAACAGCCGC
>JBJMTR010000237.1:0-2631 GCA_045811565.1 Bradyrhizobium sp. | reverse complement strand
GTGGTGCTGCTGCCACACATTGGCTCGGCTTCGATAGTAACGCGCAATGCCATGGATCAGCTTGTGGTCGATAATCTCAAAAACTGGTTTGCCGGCAAGCCGCCGCTGACGCCGGTTGCGGAGACCCCCGTGAAGGGCCGTTGATGTCATCTCGCCGTCCCGACATCGCGCTCGCGGTGCTGCTGGTGCTTGTCGCCGGTACTTCACCGGCGCGGCCGCAGGACGCCACGACGTTGAAGAAGGAGATGATCGGCCAGTGGGAACTCGCCACCACCGAGCGCAGCAAGACCTGCGTCGTCACACTGAAGAACGACACCACGGCGCAAGGTTTCAAGCTTGAGCTCGAGCCCGGCTGCGCGAAAGCGCTGCCCTTCACCAAGGACATCACCGCCTGGAATATCAGGGGGCTCGATATCGTGCGGCTGCAGAACGCCGCCGGTGAGGCGGTGATCGATTTTACCGAAGTCGAGAGCGGCATTTTCGAGGGGCTTCGAACGGGCGAGGGCGTCTACATCCTGCAGAACCTCGCCGCCGCCCGATCGCTCGCGAAATCGATGGACCAGATGATTGGCGACTGGTCGATGGTGCGCGGCAACGGCCAGGCGATCTGCGGTCTGACGCTGACCAATACCGAGGCCGGCCAGGATAATTTCCAGGTGTTTCTAAAGCCGAAATGCGATCCGGCCGTCGCCGCCTTTGCGCCGACATTATGGCGACTCGATCACGGCCAGATGCTGTTGATTTCGGCCAAGGGCGAATCCTGGCAGTTCGAGGCCGACGACAACGCGCAGTGGCGGCGGGTGCCTGACAGTGCTGATCCGCTGATCATGCTGCGCGGGCAGTAGGGTCCGGGCGGCCAGCCGAACTCGGCCATTCTTCCGGTTCGGCGGAAATTTTTGACAGACCTGTCGATCCGCGGCTGTTTCGTTCGTCGTCTCAGATAGCGGGATTGTTCCGCAGGGCTGGTGCCCGCGGCTCGCCTCAAGGAGAGTTTTCCGATGCGCTTCATGTATATCGTCACGTCCTCGCAACCCCCTCAGCCGCCGACCCCGGCTTTGATGGAGGCAATGGGCAAGCTCGCCGACCGGGAAATCAAGGCGGGCCGCATGATCGATACCGGCGGATTGATGCCGGTCGCCATGGGCGCGCAGGTACGCATCACCGACGGCAAGCTCAGCGTTGTCGACGGGCCGTTCGTCGAGACCAAGGAGATGATCGGCGGCTACGCCATCTTCGAGCTCCGCGACAAGGAAGAGGCGGTGGCCGCGGCGGTCGAGTTCATGCAACTCCACAAGGAACACATGCCGGGCTGGGAAGGCACCTGCGAAGTCCGTGCGTTTGCGATGCCGGGCGTGGACGGTGCATGCCAGGTCGACGCGCACGCTCCCGCCTGATGCGAGGCGCGCGTAATCGCGGTCGGCGGTCATGACGGCCGCCGATATTCATCGCACCATCCTCGCGGTCTGGCGGATCGAGCAGCCCCGGCTGATCACCAGCCTGTCGCGAATGCTGCGCGATGTGCCGCTGGCCGAAGACTTGACGCAGGAAGCCTTGGTGGCCGCACTCGAGCATTGGCCAGTCGCAGGCATCCCCGAAAAGCCCGGCGCGTGGCTCATAGCAACGGCCAAGCGCCGGGCGCTCGATCATCTGCGCCGCCGCCGCATGCTCGCCCGCAAGCACGAGATGGTGGCGCGGGACATCGAGCAGGAGCAGCAGGTTATGCTGGATCTGGACTCCGCTTTGGACGATGACATCGGCGACGAATTGCTGCGGCTGATCTTCACCGCCTGCCACCCACGCCTGTCGCGCGAGGCCCGCGCCGCGCTGGCGCTGCGGATGATCTGCGGGTTGACGACGGAAGAGATCGCTCGCGCCTTCCTGCAGCCAGAGGCGACGATTTCCCAGCGCATCGTCCGGGCCAAGCGGACGCTTTCGGACTCAGGGCTTGCCTACGAAACGCCGCGTGGCGAGGAGCTTTCGGAGCGGCTCGCCTCGGTGCTGGAGGTCGTCTATCTCATCTTCAACGAAGGCTACACCGCGGCGCGCGGCGAGGAATGGCTGCGGCCGCAGCTCTGCAACGACGCGCTTCGCATGGGGCGCGTGCTCGCTTCCATTGCGCCACGGGAGCCGGAAGCGCATGGACTGCTTGCGCTGATGGAGCTGAACGCTTCCCGCATCGCCGCGCGCACGGACGCGACCGGCGATCCCATCCTCCTGATGGATCAGAACCGCGCGCTGTGGGACCAGCTGCAGATCCGGCGCGGGATGCTGGCGCTTGGCCGGACGCGCCAGCTTGGCGGCGCCGGCGGTTTCTACGCGTTGCAGGCGGCGATCGTCGCCTGTCACGCCGCTGCGAATACACCCGCGGAGACCGACTGGCCGCGCATTGCGGCGCTCTACGCGGAACTAGCCGCCCTGGTGCATTCGCCCATCATCGAGCTCAACCGCGCGGTCGCGGTCGGCATGGCCGATGGCCCGCAAGCCGCGCTTGCGATTGTCGACCGCCTCGCGGATGAACCCGCGCTGAAATCCTATCATCTCCTGCCGAGCGTTCGTGGCGATCTCCTGCAAAAGCTCGGCCGCTTTGCGGAAGCGCGCTCAGCCTTCGAAGCCGCGGCACGGCTCGCCGGC
>JBJMTR010000236.1:0-3265 GCA_045811565.1 Bradyrhizobium sp. | reverse complement strand
CGGCGCGCCGCTGCTCGCCGACGGCACGGTCGGCAGCGACGAGGCCGGCGATGAGGCAAGCGAGTTCTTCAATGAACAAGACGCCGAGACGGTTGCGACGATCAAGGATCTGATCGAGACGCGCGTGCGCCCGGCCGTGGCCAATGACGGCGGTGACATCACCTTTCGCGGCTTCAAGGATGGCGTCGTTTATTTGAATATGAAGGGCTCTTGCTCCGGCTGCCCGTCATCGACCGCGACGCTGCAGCACGGTATCCAGAACCTGCTGCGGCATTTCGTACCCGACGTGGTCGAAGTCCGGCCGGTGTGAGCATTGCGTGGGCTAAGTTTAAGCGTGCCCACCGAAATCAACTGCGAGACTCTGGTGGGCACGGCGAAATCGCCTTTGCCCACCCCACGGTGGAGGGAACGGTGAATTGGCGAACAGGAATTGGCTCTGATCTTCCTTCCGCCATTCGCCACTCACTATTCGCCCTTCCATGCTAATTCTCGCTATCGATACGGCGCTCGATGCCTGCTCCGCCGCCGTGCTCGATACCGGCGCGAGCATCATCATCGCCCAGGAATCGGAGGCGATGAAGCGCGGCCATGCGGAGGCCTTGATGCCGCTGATCGCGCGGGTGATGAAAGCCTCCGGCATCGCCTTCCCTTCGCTGGATCGAATAGCCGTCACCACCGGCCCCGGCAGCTTTACCGGTTTGCGCGTCGGCCTTTCCGCCGCACGCGGCATCGCGCTGGCCGCCGACAAGCCCGTGGTCGGACTGACCACGCTGACTGCTTTCGCCGCACCCATCGTCGCAGAAAACAGCGAACATCCGATCATCTCCGCGATCGATGCGCGGCATGATCATGTGTATTTCCAGGTGGTGAGTGCGGACGGCGGTCCGCTGATCACGCCAAGAGTGGCGCCGATCGAGGAGGCGCTCGACGCCTCGCGACTGGGGCCGCCGCATATCGTCGGCAATGCCGCAAAAATTCTCGCCGATCGCTGGCCGGCTGACGCGCCGCCGCCGTTCAAGGTCGACCCGCAGCCGGCCCCTGACATCACCTGGGTGGCGTGGGTCGGGGCCGCGGTCAGTCCCGAAACAGCGCCGGCCCGTCCCTATTATTTGCGCGCCCCCGACGCCAAGCCGCCGAAGGATCCGCAGCCCATTCCCTCTCAGCTATCGACGTCATGAGGGAAAGGCTCGCAGGATCCTGGCTCGCCGACTGGTGGAGCGGCGGCACTGCCGCCGTCGAGCCGGCGAGCCCGCGCGACGCCGCGCGTCTGGCGCAATTGCACGGCGCATCATTTCACCTCGGCTGGGGCGAGGGCGAATTTGAGACGATGCTGAGCGAGCGCAACACGCTTGTTCACCGTCTCCGGCTGGGACGCAAGATCATCGGCTTTGCGGTATCGCGCATCGCGGCAGACGAGGCCGAAATATTGTCGATCGCCATCGACGCGGGTCAGCGCCGCCGTGGCTTCTCGCGGAATTTATTATTGACCCATCTCGGCCATCTCGCCGGCCGCGGCGTGCGCACGATCTTTCTTGAAGTGGAAGAAAACAATCTGCCGGCGCGACGGTTATATGAACGGGCCGGATTCAACGTCGTTGGGCGCCGCGAACGCTATTACAAGCAGCCCGGGGGGGAACAATTGAATGCACTTCTGATGCGCCGTTACTTGTCGTAACATCCGTGCGGTGGCAAAACAGCCCTGCTCCGCCCGTCCAAGGCCAGAGATCATGACCGCACTGAAATCCCCGACTGCGCACGAAAATACCGGTATCGAGGCGCGTTGCGCCGCCACCGGCATGCGCATGACCGAACAGCGCCGCGTCATCGCACGCGTGCTGGCGGAGGCCGTGGATCATCCTGACGTCGAGGAATTGTATCGCCGCTGCGTCGCGGTCGACGACAAAATTTCGATCTCGACTGTGTACCGCACGGTCAAGCTGTTCGAGGATGCCGGCATTATCGAGCGCCACGATTTTCGCGAGGGGCGGGCGCGCTACGAACAGATGCCCGACAGCCACCACGACCATCTGATCAATCTGCGCGACGGCAAGGTCATCGAATTCACCTCGGAAGAGATCGAAAAACTGCAGGCCGAGATCGCCCGCAAGCTCGGCTACAAGCTGGTCGACCACCGGCTGGAATTATATTGCGTGCCGCTCGATGAAGATAAATCGTGATGGCGTTTTCGAGCGAAGTGGCGCGTCAAAACAAACACCGGAATTTCGATCTCGTCATTTTCGATTGCGATGGCGTGCTGGTCGACAGTGAATTGATTTCCTGTCGCGCGCACGCGGAAACGCTGACGCGTCACGGGTATCCAATCACGTCAGAGCAGGTGCTCAAGCGTTTCCTCGGCGTGTCCGACCGCGAAGCGCGGTTGATCATCGAAAACGAGTTCGGCCGAAGCCTCCCCGATGATTTTGAAGCACAGGTGAAAGCGGCAACGCTCAAATTCTATGCCGGCGATCTGCAGGCGATCGCCAATGTCGGCGCGGCCATTGCCGCGCTCGAATTGCCAAAGTGCGTGGCCTCGAGCGGCACGCCGGAGAAGATCCGCCATGGCCTGACTTGCGCCGGACTGCATGACCTGCTCGCGCCGCATATTTTCTCGGCGTCCCAGGTCAAGTGCGGCAAGCCGGCACCCGATTTGTTCCTGTTCGCCGCCGAGCAGATGAAGGTGGCGCCGAAACGATGCATCGTAATCGAGGACAGCGTGCCCGGCGTCACCGGCGCCCGCGCTGCCGGCATGGTTGTGCTTGGCTTTCACGGCGGCAGTCATTGCTCCCCCGGCCACGCCGACATGCTGCGCGCCGCCGGGGCCACGGTCACTTTTGATGATATGCGCCAATTGCCCGGGTTGATCCGGCGCATCGGGGTTGAGGCGGTCGCGAGCTAAGTGCCGTGGCCTCGTCATTCCGGGGCGATGCGTCAACATCGAACCCCGGTTGGGACCATCCCGGAATGACGGTGTAAATAGCTGGATTTTCGGCCATTTAAGCTATATCTCAGCCGCGCGCCCTGAAGGCGCCATTTCCACCCAACGCAGGTTCCATGACGACGCCGCGCAAGCTGCACATCAAGTCCTATGGTTGCCAGATGAACGTCTATGATGCGCAACGCATGGTGGACACGCTGGCGGGCGAAGGCTTTGTCGAGACCACCAGCGCCGAGGATGCGGACCTGCTGATCCTCAATACCTGCCATATCCGCGAGAAGGCCTCCGAAAAGGTCTATTCCGAACTCGGGCGGTTGCGTGTCGCCAAGG
>JBJMTR010000235.1:0-2716 GCA_045811565.1 Bradyrhizobium sp. | reverse complement strand
GGCCGAGCCGTGGGCCCAGGAGGCGAAAGCCAGTGTCAATCTGCGGGTACGAGCCGCTGATGTTGGACCGCTGTTCGACCACAGGCCGTCCGACGCTCTGACTGAAAACATACGCCTGTCGTCCCGTGTCGCGCTGGCGGGCAGCAGGCTGACCTTCGACGATCTCGACAGCATCATTGCCGGTTCGCGGCTGCGTGGCCATTTGGTGCTGACCCTTGGCGAGGAGAAAAGGATCGAGGGCGAAGTCGGCCTCGACCAGCTTGCGCTGGCGCCGCTGTTTTCGCTCGCGATCGGCGCCGCCGGGCATGACGCGGACGAGCCGCTTGGCGGCGGGCTTACCAAGGGCTGGCGCGGCAACATCGCATTTCAGGCGTTGCGCGGCTCGCTTCCGGGCGGCAGCGAACTGCAGCCGGTGAGCGGCACTGTTAAGGCCGATGGCCAGTCGCTGACCTTTGATGCGCTCAAAGGCAAGATTGGCGGCGGCGAGGCGACCGCTACGGTGGACGCAAGGCAAGGCCCGAATGGAATCGCGTTGAACGCGAGCGTCCAGCTCAGCGGCATCGATGGCACGGCGCTGCGCTATCGAAATCTGACGCTGCCCAAGGGCCGCGCGTCGATGCAGATGACAGTAATGAGCCAGGGCCGCAGCGCGTCGGCGTTGCTGGGTGCTTTATCTGGCAGTGGAACGGTGACGCTGGAATCGGCCAAGATTGCCGGACTGGATCCGCGGGCGTTCGAGATCGCGGTCCGCGCCGGCGACAGCGGCCAGGTGACGGATGATGCCCGGCTGAAGCAGATCGTCGAGCCGGTGCTGTCTGCCGGCGCGTTGTCGGTCGCGTCGGCACAGATTCCGTTCAACATCAGGGATGGCCGGATTCGCGTTGGCGCGACCACGCTCGCGGCCAACGCAGCCAACGCTGTCGTATCCGGCGGATACGATATCCCGGCCGACCAGGCCGACATCCGCGCCGCGCTCACCTTGACCGTGGCGGGCACTACGAACAGTCGTCCGGAAATTCAGCTGTTCGCGGCCGGCACGCCCGATGCGCTCAACCGCAGCGTCGACGTGACGGCGCTATCCTCCTGGCTAGCGGTAAGGGCGATCGATCGCGAGACCCGCCGGCTCGACGCGATCGAGCGCGGTGAGCCGGCGCCACCGATGCCAGCGCCGATCGTTATCCCTCCGGCGGAGCCACAGGAAGGCCAGGACGCTGTCGCCTCAACTCCGCCGCTTTCGCTTTCCGACGTTCCGATCCCCGGCCGCGATCCGCGCCGGCCGCCGCAAAAGCCCAAGGCCGCGCCGCGCCCGTCGGTTCTGCAGCCTCACGCCAACGCGCCGGCTCAAAACCCGCCTGCTCAGATCGGCGCCCAGCCGCAGGTTGCGCCACTGCCGCCGCCGATCGACGTCAAGCCGGCGCCCGGCGCGATCGTGAAGCCCAAGCCTCGGCCACCGCTTTCATTGACGCCGCAAGTCGCCAATCCGCCGCCGCGACCGGCATTTCAGAACAGCAACTAAAGCGTAATCTCCCGTTCGATCCCGATCGCCTGCAAAAATGCCTGATCATGGCTGACCACGATCAGCGCGCCGTCAAATTCGCTCAGCGCGGTTTCCAGCTCCTCAATCGAGGCGAGATCGAGATGATTGGTAGGCTCATCCAATAGCAGCATCAGCGGCGGCTGCGGCCGCGCGAACACGCAGGCCAATCCGGCGCGCAGCCGCTCGCCGCCGCTGAGCGTGCCCGCGACCTGCAATGCCGCCCGGTTGCGGAAGGCAAATCGCGCCAGCGCCGCATGGGCCTCGTTGGCGGACAAAGCGGGGTTTAGCCGGCGCAGATTGGCGAGGATGGTTTCGGATGGGTCGAGCAGGCCGATATGCTGGTCGAGAACGGCCATGCGATCGGTCAGGCGGCGGATTTCTCCGGCCGCGGGTGCAAGATCGCCGGTGATCAGGCGGAGCAGCGTGCTCTTGCCCGAGCCATTGGCACCGCGCACGGCGACGCGTTCGGGCCCGCTGATCTCAAAAGATAGCGGACCAAACAGGCGGCGCTCCCGAAATGCCATCACAACATCGTTGAAGCCGATAAGCTCGCGGCTGCCGGGCAGGGCCGTCTTGGGCAAGCCGATCGCGAGCGGCGTCAAAACTTCCACCCGCGCGCGGGCTTCCTCGAGGCGTTCGGTGCGGTCGCCGATGAGGCGCCCGGCGAGATGACCGTCGCGGGCGGCGCTGTTCTCGGCGCGCTCCTTTTCCCTGTCCATGAACATCTTGTCCTCGATGCCCTTGGCGCGCCATGTGCGGCCGGCCTTGTCGCGGCGCGCCTTCTTCTCCCGCGCCTTCTGAACCGTGCGCTCGGCCTTGCGCAGCGCGTCCGCTGCGCGATCCAGATCTGCTTCCGCGCGCATTCGCCCGGCATCGCGTCGTTCGGCAAACGCCGACCACCCGCCGCCGGACAAGGTAACGCCGACCGGCGTCAATTCGAGGATGCGATCGACGCGCTCCAGCAGCGCGCGGTCGTGGCTGGCGACGATGACGCCGCCTTGCCAGCGGTCAAGCAGGTGCGCCACGGCCTCGCGGCCGTCCGAGTCGAGATTGTTGGTCGGCTCATCCAATAGCAGCACGTCCGGCGCATCGATCAGCAGCCGCGCCAGCGCCAACCGTGTTCGCTCGCCACCGCTGAGAGAAGCGACTGGGCGACCAAGCGGCAAAGCGGGCAGGCCG
>JBJMTR010000234.1:0-3978 GCA_045811565.1 Bradyrhizobium sp. | reverse complement strand
CGTTTCCGGCCGCCGCGACTGGAACGCGAGGGAAATGAGGAGCCCGCTTTGCCTCACATCCGACTTGACCGCGCCCTCCAGTTCCTGATCGGAGACAGAATGCAATGAGCGAGAAAACGCCTCATCGGCGGCCAGCAACCTTCAAGCTCGACGATCCCGGCGTGATCGTAATGGATCCGGATGAAACGGGCCGGCCCGCCCGCGGCACCGTTCGTGTGACGCCGGAAGCCGATCCCGCCTTGCTGCCGGTGCCGATCGAGACACCGCTTGTCCCTGCACGGCGCGGCTTCCACTGGGGCGCGATATTCTGGGCCGCGGTCGGCGGACTGGTGCTGCTCGGCGCCGGGCTCGGCGTCGTCAATCTGATCGAGGATCTGTTTGCGCGCAGCGAAAGCCTCGGCTTTCTCGGACTAGGTTTTGCATTCCTGGCAGCGCTGGCATTGACCGTCGTCATCGCGCGCGAGGCGTTCGGGCTGGCGCGACTGGCGACGATCGAAAAACTGCATCTGCGCGCGGCTGAAGTGCTGGTCAGCGACGATCGCGCGGCAAGCCGGCAAATCGTCGATGACCTCCTCAAACTGGCGCACCAGAACCCGCAATTGGCGCGCGCCCGGGCCACGCTGCAGGGACATGCCGACGACATCATCGACGGCGCCGACATGATCAGGCTGGCCGAAAGAGAATTGATGACGCCGCTCGACCAGGAGGCGCGCCGCCTGGTCTCCTCGGCGGCGCAGCGGGTGTCGATCGTCACCGCGGTGAGCCCACGTGCGCTGATCGACGTGCTGTTCGTGTTCGTGGCGTCGTTGCGGATGATCCGGCAATTGGCGCGGCTCTATGGCGGACGTCCGGGCGCGCTCGGCATGATCCGTCTGATGCGCCACGTCATCGCGCACCTCGCCATTACCGGCGGCATGGCGGCGAGCGACAGCCTGATTCAGCAGGTGCTCGGCCACGGCATCGCGGCAAAACTGTCGCAGCGGCTCGGTGAGGGCGTGCTCAACGGATTGCTGACCGCCCGGCTCGGGCTTGCCGCGATCGACGTCACCCGTCCGCTGCCGTTCACCGCGCTGCCGCGACCGGCTCTCGCCGATCTCGCCAAGGACCTTTTGCGAAAGCGTGACACCGAGGAGTGAGATTTTGGTGGCCAGTTACAGTGCCCTTTCCCCTTGTGGCAGAGGGCAGCTCAGATGCTTATGCTCAATTCGGCTTGGGTGAGGGGTTCGCTCCGCGGACACCTGCTTGCCGCGGAGCGAGACCCCTCATCCGACAGCCTTCTGCCACCTTCTCCCAGAAGGGGAGAAGGTGAAGGCCAGCACGCGCCAGCGGAACAGCGGAGACCCAGGCGGCGGCGAAAGGTCAGGCGTCCAGCCGCTCAGTTTTTCCAGCGCGTACGTATCCATTACCGTGCCGCGCCAGCTTCGCGCCACCCGTTCGAGTGGTTGCCGCATCGACGTCGTCGTGTCCCACAGCGGCAACCTGCTATCCGGTTCGCGTCCGACGTAAAGGCCGGTGTGATCGCGCACGAGATTCATGCCGGGATCGCCAAAGCCCTGAAACCGGCCGCGCTCATTGATCTGGATGACCGGCACGCGGCCGTTAAAATACCAGCGCAGCATCGCGTAGGTGCGGTAGTCCGTGGTGGCGATCCAGGTTGCGCCGATCTTTTGCAGTTGATCCTGCGCGCGGCTTGCGACCTGCTCATACCCCGCCTCGCCGCCGACCGGATCGGTCCTGCCGATCAAATTCCATGGCGCGGCGAGGTAATACAAGAACACGCCGACCACGAAGCCGATGCCGGATATGATGGCTATTCTCGCCCACGAAATGGTCGACTGGATCATCCATTGCGGCCAGCCCTCGCGCGGCAGCATCGCGATGTTGATGGCGGCGGCGGCGAAGCCGGCGGGCCAAAGGAACATCGGCCAGGTGTCGCCGACGCGCAGGGTCAGCGATTTCCAAAAGAAATAGGCGAACGGCACAATCGCCGCAGTCGATAACAGGATCGCCACCGGCTCGCGCCTGGTATACCCGCGCCACGCCGTCAGCGTCACGCCCGACAACACCACCGGCAGCAGGACGAATCCGACCAGGCCGAACTGCAGCCCGATGAATTCGCCAACCGTACGGAGCGACAGATCATGGGTGGCGACGGCGCGCACGAACTGGAAACGGAACGACGCCCAGTCATGTTGGTAATTCCAGATCAGGACCGGAGAAAACACCACAACCGCGATCAGGACCGCAAAGTAAGGATAAGGACTTGTCGGCCAGCGCCGGCGCCAATCCGGCACCAGCGCGTATGCCATTACCGCCGGCATCAGCATGACCGCGGTTAATTTCGACAACAGCGCCAGCCCGGCGAACAGACCTGCCGCGAGCCACCAGCGCGTATCACCGCTCTCGTGAAGCCGCACCAGCGCCCACAACATCGCGACGGCGAACGGGATCATCGCGGTGTCGGGCGCGACCTTTGCCATCAACAGTCCGTAATAGAGCGCGGCTTCCGGCATCAATAGCGCCAGCACGATGGCACGAAAATCATGTGTCACACGCCGCACGATATCGGCGAGCAGGAGCTGGGTGACGAGCATCCCCAGGATGCCAGCAAACCGCACACCCAGATTGGTGTCGCCAAAGATCGCGGTCCCGAAACGGATAAACCATGCAATCATTGGCGGGTGATCGAGGAAGGAGAGCGCGTTCTCCTTGGACCAGGTCCAGTAATAGGCCTCGTCGGTGCGCAGATCGAGCAGGCTCGCGTAGATCAGCCGCATCGCCGTCATCGCCGCAATCAACGCCACAACGGCAAGCCATGGCGGCGCGGCAAAACTGTGCGGTTTGATGCTGCTGGCATTGGGCCGGGTTATCGTCACGGCGCGCTTTTCCTCGACTCCCAAGAGGGTGTCAACGTGCTGCGGCGGAAAAAATCTCGCCGCCGTCCCGCCTTCGCGATCCAATGGCTTGGCCAGGAAGTCGCGCTAGAATGTATTCACCGGGGGAATTAAGCATTACTGTTGCCGATATCTATCTCATGGATCGCATGGCCTCATTATCACGAACGCAACTGCCACAATTGATCCGCGGCATCAGCCTGCGGCAGGTCCGCCTCGTCAGCGGCATGGTGTTGTTCGCCTATCTGGTCAGCCACTTTCTCAACCACGCGCTCGGTAATATCTCCATGGAAGCGCTCGCCAGCGGCGTCCGGATCCACACGCTGTTCTGGCAATTTCTCCCGGTAGCGGCCGTATTTTATACTGCGTGCCTGGTGCACACCGGACTCGGCATCTGGGCGTTGTACGAACGTCGGCAATTTCGCTGGAAGGCCATCGAACCGATCCAGCTCGTATTCGGCCTGAGTATCCCCGCGCTGATCATTGCGCATATTGTCGGGGTGCGGCTCGGCCAAACGCTGTTCGGACATGAAAAACTCTATCCGCAGGAATTTTATTTGTTCTGGGTCGCATCGCAATACAGGCTGTGGCTGATGCTTACGGTCCTCGTCGTCGCGTGGGTGCACGGCTCGATCGGCATGTATTTCTGGCTTCGGATGAAATCGTTTTACAGATGGGCCGCGCCCTTTCTTCTTGCCGCCGCCGTGCTGATCCCGACGCTCGCCACCCTCGGGATATATCAGGGTGGCCGAACCGTTATCGCCGACAGCCGCACAACGGAATGGAGGGCCGAGAATCTTTCGCGCGAGCAGGTCGGCACAGTGGCCGACCAAGAAGTGCTCGAGAGCATCACGGATTATTTCCTGATCGGATATTTGGGAGTGGTCGTCTTCGTCCTGCTGGCCAAGGCCGCGCGCGCCATCAATGAGCGGCGGGGCGGCATGATCAATCTGTCCTACGGCAACGGCCGCAAGGTTCGGGTGCCAAAGGGACTGAGCGTGCTCGAGGCGAGCTTGCGCAACAACGTCCCGCATGCCAGCGTCTGCGGTGGCCGCGCGCGCTGCTCCACCTGCCGCATCCGCAT
>JBJMTR010000233.1:0-1963 GCA_045811565.1 Bradyrhizobium sp. | reverse complement strand
GCCACCCGGCATCCGGTTGGAGCGGACCTCAATCACCATGTGGCGATCGGGCAGGCGTTCGAGGTAGGGCTCGCCGTCGGTGGTGTAGGCGGTGAGCCGCTGCTCCAGCAACGTGTCGCTGTCACCGCTGCCGGGCGGGCTGACGGCGGCCATGTATTCCAGGATTTCCTGCAAGGGAATCCCGATCTGCACGAGGTGCGGCGGCAGTGCGAGAATCTCGCCGAACTGCCGGTTCGAACAGATCAGCTGCAGATCCGCATCGAACACGGCGATGCCCTGGCGCACATGGTTCAGTGCGGTCTGCAGGATCTCGCGGTTGAAATGCAGCGCGGCGTGGGAGTCGTCGAGCAGCTTGAGTGCGGCTTTGGCGGAGACGGTGCGCTTGCGCAACAACAGCGACATCACCAGGCGCGAAGAGGCCGCGCCGATCGAGGAGGCTATCAGGCGCTCGGCGTGCTGCAGCAATTCGAACTCGGCAGGCGCGGACGGTTCGAGATTGCCGGGATGCTCGACTGCGAAAGCCTCGAACGCCTGGCTGGCGCGATCGGGGCCGAGATATTGCGCCACGGTGCTCTGGATGTCGTGAACGGTGACCGTCGTGCGCCAGCGCCGCAACGTCGGCGCGATCGGAGTGAAGGTATTGGGTACGAAAAGGTCGGCCTGCAAACGCTCGATCGACGAGGCCTCGCTCGCGATCGAGAAGATGACGTAAGTACCGATGTTGAGCAGGAGGCTCCACAGCACGCCGTGCAGCAAGGGCGGCAAATCGGCGCCGAACAAGGCTTGCGGCCGCAGCGCCTCGATGCCGAACGGGCCATGCTGCAGCAGAATCAGGCCTGCGGTGCTGGTTTCCAGAAAACTCGGGAGGAATAGCGTGTAGATCCACACGGCAAGGCCGACCACCATGCCCGCGATGGCGCCGCGCGCGGTCGCCTGCCGCCAGAACAGTCCGCCGAAGAACGCCGGCGCGAGCTGCGCGATCGCCGCGAACGACAACAGGCCGATCGCTGCGAGCTGTGTATTGCCGAGCGCGCGATAGTAGAAATACGCCATCACCATGATGGTGAAGATCGCAAAGCGGCGCACCCGGAGCAGGAAGTCGCCAAAGTCCTTTTGGCCGACGCGCTCTTCCCTGCTCCGCTGCAGCACCAGCGGCAGGATGATATCGTTCGAGACCATGATCGAAAGCGCGACGCACTCCACGATCACCATCGCGGTCCCCGCCGACAGGCCGCCGACGAAGATGCCGACGCTGAGCAGCGACGCATTCCCCTCCATCGGCAATGCCAGCACGTACATATCGCTGTCGACGGCGCCGAACGGGAAGGTAATCAGGCCCGCGATCGCGATCGGGATCACGAACAGGTTGATGGCGACGAGGTAGAGCGGAAACAGCCACCGCGCCCGGCCGACCTCGGCATCTCCGGAATTCTCGACCACGCTGACGTGAAACTGACGCGGCAGCAGCATGATCGCGCAAAATGACAACAGCGTCATGGTCAGGAAATTGCCGATCGAGGGCGTGTATTCGATCGCGCGCACCGCCTCCGGGGTCTTCATCGCACGCTCGATCAGCTCATGCGGGCTGAACATCCAGAAGGTGACGAAGGCGCCGGCGGCAAGGAAGGCTACCAGCTTGACGATGGATTCGGTCGCGACCGCGAGCATAAGGCCGTGCTGGTGCTCGGTGGCATCGGCCTGGCGGGTTCCGAACAGCACCGCGAACACCGCCATCGCCAGCGTGACCACCAGCGCGATATCCCCGATGATCGGGATCGAGGAAAAGATCCTGTCTTCCGTCAGGATGGTCTCGAGCGACGACGCGATCGCCTTGAGCTGGAGCGCGATGTAGGGAACCGATCCGACGATCGCGATCAGCGCCTCCGTCGCCGCAACGGCCTGGCTCTTGCCGTAGCGCGCGGCGATGAAATCGGCGATAGAGGTGATATTTTGCGATTTGGCG
>JBJMTR010000232.1:0-5396 GCA_045811565.1 Bradyrhizobium sp. | reverse complement strand
GCGAGATGCGCCCGCAAGCGTTTGCAACGGAAACATCAGAGAATAGCGAAGCGGTGACGCTTGAAAGGAGCGTGTGATGAGCACCAGGAAGAAAGTCGGCATTTTGGGCGCGTCCGGCTACACCGGCGCCGACGCGGTGCGCCTGTTGGCGCGCCATCCCGATGCCGAGATCGCGGCTCTCACCGCCAATACCCACGCCGGCAAGGCCATGAGCGAGGTGTTTCCGCACTTCTTCATGCTGGACCTGCCGAAGCTCGTGGAGTGGGAGAAGGTCGACTGGACCAGGCTGGATGCGGTGTTCTGCGGGCTGCCGCACGGCACCACCCAGGAGATCATCGCCGCCGTGCTCAAGGCCAATCCCAAGATCAAGGTCCTGGATATGTCCGCGGATTTCAGGCTCCGCGACAAGGACACCTATGCGCAATGGTATGGCCACGAGCACCGCGCGCTCGGATTGCAAAGCGAGGCGGTCTATGGCCTGACCGAGTTCTACCGTGAGAAGATCGCCTCCGCGCGGCTGGTCGCCTGTCCCGGCTGCTATCCGACGGCGGCCTTGCTGGCGCTGGTCCCACTTGCGAAAGCCAAACTGATCGACGTCGACGACATCGTCATCGACGCCAAATCGGGCGTCACCGGCGCCGGTCGCGGGCTGAAGCAGAACACGCTGTTCAGCGAGGCGGGCGAGGGACTTTCGCCCTATTCGGTCGGTACGCATCGGCATGCCCCCGAAATCGAGCAGGAGATCGGTGTTGCAGCAGGTGCAGCCGTGACTGTCAATTTCACCCCACATCTCATTCCGATGGCGAGGGGCGAGCTCTGCACGTCCTACGTCAAGCTCAATGGCGCCACACCGGACGATTTGCGGGCCGCGCTGGAGCAAGCCTACAGCGGCGAACCGTTCGTGCACGTCGCCAGGAAGGGCGTACTGCCGCAAACGCAGAACGTCCGCGGCTCGAACTACGTGCAGATCGGCGTATTCCCCGACCGCATCAAGAACCGCGCCATCGTGATTTCGACGCTCGACAATCTGGTGAAGGGATCGGCGGGGCAAGCGATCCAGAACATGAACCTCTTGTTCGGACTGCCTGAGACGGCGGGGCTGGAACAGATCGCGCTGTTTCCGTGAGATCCTCATCCCGAGGATCGCGCTCGCGCGCGTCTCGAAGGATAGCCCACATCGGGGGCTTCATGGTTCTCCCGGTGATGCGAAGCATCGTCCGGAGACGCGCGCAAGCGGTGCGCTGCTCACCACGAGGAAGGGTCGTGGGGACTCAAACCACCCTGAAGATCGCCAGCGCCAGTACGGCTTGCGCCAGGAAACCGACGGTAAAGGCGAGGGTGCGGAACACCGGCAGGCCCAGCGTGTAGACGATCAGATGGGCGACGCGCGACCAGAAATATACGGCGCAGGCCAGCGCAGTCCATGTAGTGGAATAGTCGATGGCGTTCAGGATCAATACCAGCGGCGCGAAGATGATGAGGTTCTCGACCGCATTGTCATGCGCGAACATCATCCGTGTCGCCCATTCCGCATGCGGCTTGTCGTTGCGCGAGGGGTTGGCCATGGCCCCGGACAGGCCGCGAACCTGGCAGCGATTGATGATGTAGGGCACCCACAACACGCCGGTGAAGATCACGGTCAGCGTCAGCCAGAACAATTCGCGCGTCATCGGTTTCCCCTCGAGTGATTCTTGCTTTGAGCATGATCTTTTCGGAAAACCGGTACCCACTTTTCCGGATCACGCTCCAGTCCCGTCCCGGCGGGACGAATCGCTTATACCCAAGCGCGCACGGTAGCGCTATGCGCGGACCCGGACGTAGCTGCCGGGGGCGTCTTCGATCGGCGGCAGCGCGTCCGAGCCGACCGGGCGCGCCGGCACTTTCTCCGCGTCGATGTTCTCCAGCCATTCGCGCCAGTCGGGCCACCACGAGCCCTTGTGTTCCTGGGCGTTCTTCAACCAGTCCTCGAGCGTGACGTCCTTGATGTTGTCGTTGGTCCAGAACTGATACTTGCCGGCCGCGGGCGGATTGACGACGCCGGCGATATGGCCGGAGCCGGACAGCACATACTTCACCGGGCCGCCGAAGAATTGCGAGCCGTACAGCACGGAATCCGCGGGCGCGATGTGATCCTCGCGCGTCGCCAGATTGTAGACCGGCACCTTTACCTTCGACAGATCGAGCAGCGTGTTGTCGAGCACCATAGTGCCGGTGGAGAGGCGATTTTCCAGGTAGCAGTTGCGCAGGTAATAGGAATGGTTGGCGGCCGGCATCCGCGTGGCGTCGGAATTCCAGTGCAAGAGGTCAAACGACGACGGCGGCTGCCCCTTCAAATAGTTGCTGACGACATACGACCAGATCAGATCGTTCGAGCGCAGCATGTTGAAGGCCATCGCCATCTTGCTGCCCTCAAGCACGCCCGCGGCCTCCATGTCGCGCTCGAGCGCCGAGATCTGGTCTTCATCGACAAACACCAGCAAATCGCCGGCATGGGTGAAGTCGACCTGCGCCGCAAAGAACGTCGCCGATGTTACGCGCACGCGCCGTTTCTCGGCGAGCCACGCCAGCGTCGAGGCGAGCAGTGTGCCGCCGACACAATAGCCCGCGGTATGAACCTTCATCTCTCCCGTCACCTTTTCGATGACGTCCATCGCCTTGAGCGGGCCTTCCATCATGTAGTCGGCAAACGTCTTTTTGCCGAGTTCCTTGTCCGGGTTGACCCAGGAGATCACGAATACCGTGAGGCCCTGATCGACGCACCATTTGATGAAGGATTTTTCCGGCCGGAGATCGAGGATGTAGAACTTGTTGATCCACGGCGGCACGATCAGGAGCGGCGTGCGCAGCACGGTTTCCGTGGTCGGCGAGTACTGGATCAACTGCATCAGCTCGTTCTGGTAGATCACCTTGCCCGGCGTCGTCGCCATGTTGACGCCGACCACCAGGTTGGAAGGATCGGACTGGCGGATGCGCAGCGTGCCGTGGCCGGCCTCGATATCCTCAGCCAGCATCTTCATGCCGCGAACGAGGTTGTCGCCATTCGATTCCAGCGTCTCGCGCAAGACTTCCGGATTGGTCAGCACAAAATTCGACGGTGAGATCGCGTTGGTGATCTGGTGGACGTAGAACTCGGCCTTCTTGCGCGTGTGCGGGTCAATGCCTTCGGCGTTCTTCACCAGTTCCTCGGCCCACTGCGTCGTCAGCAAATAGAGCTGCAGGATGAAGTCGAAGAACTGATTCGATCGCCACTCCGGATCCTTAAATCGCTTGTCGCGCGGCGACGGCTCGATCGCTGGTTTCGCCTCTTCGCCCGCCATGCGGCGGATCGCCGAGCCCCAGAGGTCGAGATAGGCCTTGGCCATCCTGGCCTGCAGCTCGGCCGCGCGTTCCGTGTCCGACAGCCAGTACTCCGTCACCGTGCTGAAAGTCTTGATGACTTCGCCAAGTTCGCCGGGGGGCTGGTCCTTGACCTCGCCGGTCTCGCGCGCCTTGAGATAGGCCGCGAGCGCCTGGCCGCTGCTCTCCAGCGCCCGCGCAATGTTCATTGCGAAGGCCTCAGCGTTGAACTTTTTTGCGGCCTGGGTTTCGATGCTAACGTCGGTCATGTCAGGGACACTATCGCTTCATTTCGGGTTCGTCATCGCGCGCTGCGGTAACGGCGATTTAGGATTAACCTTTGATGTGTTGCTGCGCTGCGACAAAGTAACTTCGTTCTGACATATTGAGGCCTCATCAGTCGCATTTGCTGTTCAGGGTCTAATCGTTTCGGGCGACAATGGTTTGAACGGTTGCGGCGGAATTGACGCAGACAGACGAATTTTTCGCTGCAAGGCTCGTACCACGACGATTACCGGCAACTGGGACTTCCGGACGAAATGCAGATGGATCGAACGATAAAGCTGCTGACCGCAGGCGCGCTGCTGGCGTCCGCCCTCGCGCTCGGCGGCTGTTCGACATCGATCGCGGATCTGCCGGGGGTCGGCATGCCGGCGGATGCGCCCGCGCGCGCCAAGGAAGCCGGCGGCTATCTTCCGGTCCACGACCTGCCGCCGGACCGCGACGAGGCGGCGATGAAACCGGCGGAGCAGGCCAAGATCCAGGCCGAACTGATCGCGGCGCGTGATCGGCAGGCGTCATCGGCGGCCCAAAACCCCGCAGCCAAATAACAATCTGACGGCTGGCGCCGACGGGCGGCCGTGCTAAAAGAACCTCAATTCAACCGCATATCCGGTCGCTGAGCTCAGATTTTGCGCCTGAATCCGCCCTAAATCATTGATTGGGCGCGATTTCCGGACGAAGCCGAATTTGGTTTCGCAAAGCACAAATTTAGGCGATTCTGCCCTGCCGGTTGTCGGAGCAACGTCCTATGGAAGAGTTTTATCGCATCCGCCGTCTGCCGCCTTACGTGTTCGAAAAGGTCAACCAGGCCAAGGCGGCGGCGCGGAATGCCGGGGCCGACATCATCGATATGGGGATGGGCAATCCGGATTTGCCGACGCCGCCTCATGTCATCGACAAGCTGAAGGAAACGCTGGGCAAGCCGAGGACCGACCGCTACTCGGCCTCGCGCGGCATTACAGGCCTGCGTAAGGCCCAGGCCGCCTATTATGCGCGGCGCTTCGGCGTCAAGCTCAATCCGGAAAGCCAGATCGTGGCGACGCTGGGCTCGAAGGAAGGTTTTGCCAACGTCGCGCAGGCGATCACCGCGCCTGGCGACGTCATATTGTGCCCGAATCCGAGCTATCCCATCCACGCCTTCGGCTTCCTGATGGCCGGCGGCGTGATCCGCTCGGTACCATCAGAGCCGACGCCGCAATTCTTTGAGGCGGTGGAGCGCGCGATCATCCATTCGATCCCGAAGCCGCTGGCGCTCGTGGTTTGTTATCCCTCTAATCCGACCGCTTATGTCGCCGATCTGGATTTCTACAAGGACCTGGTCGCGTTCGCGAAGAAGCACGAGATCTTCATCCTGTCGGATCTCGCCTACGCCGAAGTCTATTTCGACGATAAGAATCCCCCGCCTTCGGTACTGCAGGTGCCCGGCGCGATCGACGTGACGGTGGAATTCACCTCGATGTCGAAGACGTTCTCGATGGCCGGCTGGCGCATGGGATTTGCGGTCGGCAATGAGCGCATCATCGCAGCCTTGGCGCGGGTCAAATCCTATCTCGATTACGGCGCGTTCACGCCGATCCAGGTCGCCGCCACAGCCGCGCTGAACGGGCCGGAGGACTGCATTCGCGAGATGCGCGATAGCTATCGCAAGCGTCGCGATGCGCTGGTGGAATCGTTTGGCCGCGCGGGATGGGAAATTCCGCCGCCGCAGGCCTCGATGTTTGCCTGGGCGCCGCTGCCGAAGGGTTTTGAGGACGTCGGCAGCATGCAGTTCGCGACCT
>JBJMTR010000231.1:0-2243 GCA_045811565.1 Bradyrhizobium sp. | reverse complement strand
CGGGATCTCGAGGTCGCGGCCGAGCACGGCGAGCTGCTCCATCGCCGCGGGCCGATAGACGTCGAGCGAAGCCATCAGTACCTTGCGCTTGTCGCGCTGGGTCATGCGGCGCGCCAGTTTGGCGGTGGTGGTGGTTTTGCCGGAACCTTGCAGGCCGACCATCATGATCGCGACCGGCGGCACCGCGTTGAGGTCGATGGTTTGGCCGTCGGAGCCCAGCGTCGCGATCAGTTCGTCGTGGACGATCTTGACCACCATCTGGCCGGGGGTCACCGACTTGACGACTGTGGCGCCGACCGCCTGTTCGCGCACGCGCTCGACGAAGCTTCTGACGACGTCGAGCGAGACGTCGGCTTCCAGGAGCGCGCGGCGCACCTCGCGCATCGCGGCGTCGACATCCTTTTCGGTGAGCGCACCGCGCCCCGTCAGCCGATCAAGAATGCCACCAAGCTTTTCCGACAGATTGTCGAACAATGCCGTTGTCCTTCGTTGCGCCCGCGAGCGCTCGCCTCACTCACCGTTCGCCGTCGCCCGCTGGAGGCGCTTTGCGCCGACGCGGGTGATGACGACTTAATACGGCTCGGCAAACCGCCAAGACGATGTTCCAAACACTTTCGCGCCCGAGGGCGCATCGCGCTGTCGGGCGTTGACCTCCGGTCTCAAGGGCCGGGCGGCGTCGAAAAGAAAGTCTTTCCGAGAAAGTGGCGGGGTTAAACCCCCGCAGCCCGCGAAAGTCAAGGAAAAGTGTGCGGGCGCGATCCGATCCGATTCCTTAACTCACTGAAAATACGTATCTTTCACTCGCAGGTTCCAACTTCGCGCCGCTGCCCCATATAAACCTCGTATCTTTCGTTGTCCCCGCCCTATCGTGACCCCGCCTCGTGCCCATCACCCGCCGCCGGATTTTTGGACTGCTCACTGGGGCCGCTGCGGCAATTGGCGTGCCGTCGACCTGGATGTACAGCATGAAAACCTATGACGGCGCGATCTCCGACCATTTCGACGGCCTGCGCTTCTGCGATCCCGACGGCGTACCGCCGAAATCGCTGGGCGAGGTGCTGCGCTGGCAGTTCGGCGGTGACCGGCAGCGCACTCGCTGGCCGGATTGGGTGCCGAGCCCTTATGGCGATACTCCGCCGGCGCGCGTGAGTGGCGATAGAGTTCGGCTGTCCTTCATCGGGCACGCGAGCTGGCTGATCCAGACCTCTGATATCAGCATCCTCATCGATCCCGTCTGGTCGACGCGCGCCTCGCCATTTACCTGGGCTGGGCCGAAGCGGCACAACGATCCCGGCATCGTGTTCGACGCGTTGCCGAAGATCGATGTCGTACTGGTGTCGCACGGCCATTACGATCATCTCGACATCGCGACACTGTCGAAGCTCGCGGCAAAATTCTCGCCGCGGGTGATCACGCCACTCGGCAACGCCGCCACCATGCGCGATGCCGATAGCGCGATCAAAGCCGAAGCCTTCGACTGGCAGGACCGCGTCGAACTTGGCAATGGCATCGCGGTGACACTGGTGCCGACACGGCACTGGTCGGCGCGAGGCCTGTTCGACCGCAACAAGGCGCTGTGGGCGAGTTTTGTGCTGGAGACGCCGGCGGGAAAACTCTACATCGTCTGCGATTCCGGTTATGGCGAAGGCAAGCATTTCCGCCGCGTCGCCGATGCCCACGGCCCGTTGCGACTGGCGATCCTGCCGATTGGCGCCTACGAGCCGCGCTGGTTTATGCGCGACCAGCACATGAATCCATTCGATGCGGTGAAGGCGCTCGCCGATTGCGGCGCGCAAGCGGCGCTGGCGCATCATCACGGCACATTCCAGCTGACCGATGAAGCGATCGACGCGCCGGTGATCGCGCTCGGCGAAGCGCTCGATGAAGCGAAGATGCCGCGCGAGCGTTTTGCCGTGCTGAAGCCTGGTCAGGTGGTGGAGCTTTAAAGCACGTTCGACCGAATCCCCAGAAGGGTGGGTGCGCTCGAGGCCAAAGTCATTCCAAACCAGCCCGCCGAAAGCCTTCCAGATAATGTTCCCGGTCGGCGTCGTGCTTGATCGGCACGTGGGTTTCGATCCAGGCGAGTGAAATGTTGGGCTGGGCTCGGCGAAGCTCCCGGAGTGCGGCTGCAGCGATCTCGGTTTGCCCCGACATGCCGGCGACGGCGGTCAGCACGCGGTGGGCGCCGGCAAAGTCGGCGCGAAGACGAATGGCAGTCCGCGCCAGCCGCATCGCCTCGTCGT
>JBJMTR010000230.1:0-4062 GCA_045811565.1 Bradyrhizobium sp. | reverse complement strand
TGTTGCGCGATATGACCGCCAGACTGCCCTCGCTGAACGGATTGCGGGCCTTCGAGGCCGCCGCCCGGCATTTGAGCTTCACGCAGGCGGCCTCCGAACTGAACGTCACGCAGACGGCGATCAGCCATCAGATCAAGCGTTTGGAGCAGGAGCTCGGGGTTCGCCTGTTTGTCCGGCAGAACCGGGCGCTGACGCTGACGCCGGAAGCCAGCGAATATCTCCCCGGGGTCCGTGCTGCCTTCAACGATCTCCGGCTCGCGACCGACCGTCTGCTGCGCAAGGACGATGACCATGTGCTGACGGTCTCGACGCTAGCCTCGCTCGCCGCCAAATGGCTACTGCCGCGGCTTTCCGCGTTCCAGGAAGCCCATCACGGCATCGACGTGCGCATCACCACTTCGACCAGCCTTGTCGATTTCCAGCGCGACAATGTCGACGCGGCGATCCGCTATGGCCGCGGCCAATGGCCGGGCCTTCGTGCCGATTGGCTGACGGCGGATGAAGTGTTTCCGGTGTGCAGTCCGGCGCTGTTGACCGGAAACAAACCGCTGAAATGCCCTGAGGACCTCAGGGATCACGTACTGCTGCATACCAGCAACGCCAACAGCGACGACTGGCGGCTGTGGCTGACGGCGGCCGGGCTACCGGCCAATCTCTCAAAACAGCCGGGCGTGACCTTCGATCTCATCTTCATGACCATCCAGGCCGCGATCGATGGCATCGGCGTGGCGATGGGGCGCACGTCTTACGTCCAGGACGACATTGCCAAGGGCCGCCTTGTGGTCCCGTTCAAGATCGCGCTGCCGGCGGACGCCGGGTTCTATCTCGTCTCGCCCGCGGGCAAAGCCGATACATCCAAACTGTCGGCGTTCCGGCAATGGCTGATCGCTTCGGTTCAGGGCAGACCGGACGGGCTTCCGGATGCAATGCAGCCCACCCGGAGCCGCCGGTTTTGATTTCCGTGCAAACAAGATAACAACGCGGCATGGCCGATTTGACGCGCAAGTTCGATGTGCTGGTGATTGGCGGCGGCAATGCCGCTTTGTGCGCCGCGATCAGCGCCCGGCGGGCCGGCGCGTCGGTACTGGTGCTGGAAGGTGCGCCAAAGTTCTATCGTGGCGGCAATACGCGTCACACCCGCAACATGCGCTGCGCCCATGACGCGGCGACCGAGATACTCACCGGACCCTATACCGAGCAGGAGTTCTGGGACGATCTGCTGCTTGTGACCGGTGGGCAAACCGACGAAGAGCTCGCCAAATTCATGATACGGGAATCCAAGGACATCCTGAACTGGATCGTCGAGCAAGGCGTGCGCTGGCAGCCGTCGCTCGGCGGCACGCTGAGCCTCGGCCGCACCAATTCGTTCTTTCTCGGCGGCGGCAGGGCGATGCTGAATGCGCTTTATCTGACCGCCGAACAGCTCGGCGTCGATATGCTCTATGACGCCGAAGTCTCCGACCTCACGATCGAAGACGGCATGTTTCTCTCGGCGACGCTGAAGCGGCCGATCGACGGCGCCGCTGAAGTCGGCGCCGCGACGCTGGTCGCCGCCGCCGGCGGTTTCGAGGCCAACATCGAATGGCTGAAGGAATATTGGGGCGAGGCCGCCGACAATTTCCTGATCCGCGGCACGCCCTATAACCGCGGCTCCATCTTGAAGATGCTCTTGAACAAGGGCGTGCAGGAAATTGGCGACCCGACCCAATGCCATGCCGTCGCGATCGACGCCCGCGCGCCGAAATATGATGGCGGCATCATCACGCGGCACGACTCGGTCGTGTTCGGCATCGTCGTCAACAAGCGCGCCCACCGCTTCTACGACGAGGGCGAGGACATCTGGCCAAAGCGCTACGCGATCTGGGGCCGGCTCGTCGCCGCGCAACCCGATCAGATCGCCTACATCATCTTCGACTCAACCGTGGTGACGAGCTTCATGCCGACGCTGTTTCCGCCGATCGGAGCTCAATCGATCGCCGAACTCGCCGGCAAGCTCGAGCTCGATCCGGCAGCGCTTGAGAAAACCGTCGCCGATTTCAACGCCGCGGTACGTCCAGGTACTTTCGACCACACTATCCTCGACGATTGTCATACCGAGGGGCTGACGCCACCCAAGACACATTGGGCGCGCAAGATCGAGACGCCGCCTTACCTGGCTTATCCGGTGCGGCCCGGCATCACCTTCACCTATCTCGGCACCCGCGTGAACACGCAGGCGCGCATGCTGATGAAGGACGGCAAGCCCGCCGCCAACATGTTCGCCGCCGGCGAGATCATGGCCGGCAACGTGCTCGGCAAGGGCTATGCCGCCGGCATCGGCATGACCATCGGCAGCGTGTTCGGGCGGGTTGCGGGACGGGAGGCAGCCAGGAATGCACGGAACTAGGATACTGGAGGAAGCCGACCGTCTGATGACGGTCTGCAATTCCTGCCGCTATTGCGAAGGCCTCTGCGCGGTATTCCCGGCGATGGAAATGCGACGCGCGTTTTCCGACGGCGACCTCAATTACCTCGCCAATCTCTGCCATGGCTGTGGCGCCTGCTACAGCGACTGCCAGTTCTCGCCGCCGCATGAATTCAACGTCAATGTGCCGAAGACGCTCGCCGTCGCGCGCGCCGAATCCTACGCTGCCTACACATGGCCGCGGGCGTTCTCCGGGGCGTTCGCGCGCAACGGAGTTATCATCAGCCTGATCGCCGCGCTAAGCGTCGCGGCGTTTATCTTCGGCTTCGCCGCCTTCAACGACCGGCAGGTATTGTTCGGCATCCATACCGGATCGGGCGCGTTCTACAAATTGATGCCCCATGAGGCGATGGCGGCACTATTCAGCGCGGCAATACTTTACGCCATCGTCGCGCTGGTGGTGGGCGTGCGCGCGTTCTGGCGCGATATCGGCGAACCCGTCGGCATGCGCACCGACGCGAAATCGCTGCTTCAAGCCATCAGGGACGCCGGCGAGCTCCGTTATCTCGATGGAGGCGGCGTCGGCTGCTTCAACGAGGACGATCGCCCGACCGACCGGCGCAAGATCTACCACCACTTGACCTTCTACGGTTTTGTGCTGTGCTTCGCCTCAACCTGCGTGGCAACGCTTTACCACTATCTCCTCGGGCGCGAGGCGCCTTATCCGTGGTGGGATCTGCCGGTCGTGCTCGGCACCCTCGGCGGCATAGGGCTGTTGATCGGACCAGCGGGTTTGCTCGCCGAAAGATGGAAGCGCGATCCGGTGCTGGCCGATGAGGCGCGCATCGGGATGGATGTCGCCTTTATCGTGATGCTGTTTCTCGCCAGCTTGACGGGGATGGCATTGCTGCTGTTGCGCGACACGGCTGCAATGGGGCCGCTTTTGGCGCTGCATCTCGGCGTCGTGTTCGCGCTATTCATCACGATGCCCTACGGAAAATTCGTGCACGGCATCTATCGCTTCGTCGCGCTGGTGCGCTATGCGCGGGAGCGGCAGGCGATGGGGCATGGGTCGGCGGAATGACGGCGCTAATCGTAGGGTGGTCAAAGCGCGCGCCCACCATTCAGGCTACCAGTCTGTGAGAGATGGTGGCGCGAAGCGCCTTTGCCAGCCCTGCGGAATCTACAAATCCACCACCACGTAATCGCTTTCCACGGCGACCTTGATGGTCTCCGCCACATACGGCCCCTTCACCACGCTGGTTCCCGGCTCCACATTGACCGGATAGGCCCGCGCCCGAAATCGTTTTGGATCGCAATAGGATTGCCCGGTACGGATGTCGAATTCCCAGCCGTGCCAAGGGCAGCGGATGATTTCGCCTAACCTCGTGTACTCGATTTCGCCGGGGTCGGAGGATCGCGCGAGGCCGATCAGCGGCCCCTCGCAGAGCGCCGCGCCCTGATGCGGGCAGCGGTTCAACAAGCCGAAGAACTCGCCCTTGATGTTGAAGACCGCAATCGGCCGGCCGTCGATGTTCAGAAACTTGCGCGTTCCCGGCGGCAGTTCATCCACCGGAGCGACCACGTGGCGTGCCATCACGAGATTCCGTAGAGCTTCCGCGCGTTGTCGAGATAGAACGCCTGCTTGTTGGCATCGC
>JBJMTR010000229.1:0-21854 GCA_045811565.1 Bradyrhizobium sp. | reverse complement strand
CCCGGTCGCTTGGCAATGCCGTGGCTGATGTAATTGACGGCGTCGTAACGCGTCATGTCCTGCTCCTGCAGGAAATACGCGGCATGGCTTTCGCGCTCCGCGAAGATCGCGATCAGCACATTGGCGCCGGTCACTTCTTCGCGACCAGACGACTGGACGTGAATCACCGCGCGCTGGATCACGCGCTGAAAACCGGCTGTCGGCTTGGCGTCATCGGCTCCGTCTGTCACCAGATTTTCGAATTCGGTCTCGAGGTAGTTGACGAGACTGGTCCGCAGCTTGTCGAGATCGACGCTGCACGCCCGCATCACCGCGGCCGCATCCGAGTCATCGATCAGCGACAGCAGAAGGTGTTCAAGCGTCGCGTATTGATGATGACGCTCGTTTGCAATCGCCAGCGCACGATGCAAGGATTGTTCAAGGCTTTGGGAAAAAGTTGGCATTCGCGTCCTCTGTGGCCCCCGCCATCATGATCGCCATTACCCGGTCAGGCAACAACAACCTTCGTCTTCCCCGCTCATATAGTTACGTATGATCGTGGCGAAAGACCGGCTCCGCGGCAGGGGTTTTTGGCAAAAAATCCGCGCCACCGCGATGCGCAGCCACCCCCGCAAGCTAACGGGGACGCCGCTGGCTTCCATAGGAACGAAACGACGTAAGACCCGTTCCTTTTGGAGGGTGTTTGAAGCCGGTGCGCGGCTACTTCTTTTCCATAACGCATTGCAACGGATGCTGGTGCTTGCGCGCGAAATCCATCACCTGCGTTACCTTGGTCTCGGCGATTTCATAGGTAAACACGCCGCACTCCCCGATCCCATGATGATGGACGTGGAGCATGATCTTGGTGGCGGCTTCAGCATCCTTCTGGAAGAACTTCTCAAGCACGTGAACGACGAATTCCATCGGTGTGTAATCGTCGTTCAGGATCAGGACGCGATAGAGATTGGGGCGCTTGGTCTTCGGCTTGACCTTGGTGATGACCGAGGTGGACGGACCACCGGGCGCCCCGTTGCGGCTTTCGTCGTTGCTCAGCCGGGGAGCACAAGGCGCGGCGGACGCCGGTACGCGCGGACGGGCTTTGGAAGTTGACTTCAACATGGCTCAGGCGTTCGAAATCCCCAGGGAAACCGGACAGTGCATAACGGTCGTCCCGGGATGCGCCAAGCGGCCATCGCGGAACTCCGGCAACACCTCCAGATCGCCGCTCCCGGGCCGACCCAGCGGCTGGATCGACAGCACGAATATGGGCCCGGCTTCGGCCCGCTGCAAGCGCCGAAGCGCTGCTCGCGTGCGACCTGCGACCAGCCCAGAATCCCGGCTCAGCAATCCGGCCAAGGTTAATCGTTTCTGACGAATTTGACAAAGGCGGGCCGCCGGCTGTTTAGCGATCGTTGAGGATAGCAGGGCTTTTTGGCGGCCGACCCGTCTCTTACGGGCTTTTGATACGTCTTTATTGGAACCGATTCACCAGCTGTTTAATCGCGCGCGTGGAAATGGCCCGCACAACCAGATTTCGGGGAGAGCCATGCCCGTTAAAGCCATTTTCAATCGCCTTCGGGTCGCGGCCCGCCATTTTGCCCGCGCCGATCGGGGCAATATCGCGGTGATTTTTGGCATCGCGGTGGTGCCGATCCTGACCTTCGTCGGCGCGGCTATCGACTATTCGCGCGCCACCAAGGCGCGCGCTTCGATGCAGTCGGCGATCGACTCGACGGCGCTGATGCTAGCCAAGGACCTGACCGACGGAACTATCTCATCCTCGGACATCCAGACGAAGGCAAGAGAGTATTTCACCGCTCTCTACAACAACAAAGAAGCGATCATCTCACCCGAAAGTATCCAGGCCACTTATACAGCGAAGGACAGCAGCGGCGCGTCGACGATTTTGGTCACCAGTTCGGGATCCATCAACACCGACTTCATGAAAATCGTCAACATCAGGACGCTCGACTTCAAAACTACAACAAGGTCGAAATGGGGTCAGTCCCGCATGCGCGTTGCGCTGGCCCTCGACGTCACCGGCTCGATGGCCAGCGACAACAAGATGCCCAACCTCAAGACCGCTGCAACGAGCATGATCACCACGCTCAGTAACCTGAACAAGATAGACGGCGACATCTATATCTCGCTGGTCCCATTCTCGCGGGACGTGAATTCCGGTCCGGCCAACAAGACCTATGTCGAATGGTCCAATTGGGAAGCGGAACCCGCCTCGATCAAAACGACCAAACCCGCCAACTGGAAGAATTACGGTCCCAGTTCGGTTTGCCCATTCAGCGGCCGTTTCGGTTGCGTCACGAGCCCAAGCGGCCCGACCGCGACGTCTACAATCCCCCAAACCGGCAGCTATAGCGGCTACATCTGCCCCGGGCTCGATAGTTCCACCGAAAATTATTACAACGGCTGCTACACCAGCGTCCCTCTAAGCACCACCACGTCGCATACCTTCTGCAGCGGCAAGAACTCCTGTGCCTGCGACTACGCACACGGGGCGATAGGTGGAATGGCGAGCGACGGCTACAGTTGCTCCTGTACCGGCACCAAATCGAGCAAATCGTGTACCGAGACGCTTCGCGATTATGACCATAGCAGGTGGGTGTTCGATCACAGCACCTGGAACGGCTGCGTGGTCGACCGCGATCAAAACAACGACACGACGAATACCGCGCCTAAGCTCGGAGATTTATCGACGCTGTTCTACGCCGAACAATACGCCCAGTGCCCGCAGGCGCTGACGCCACTCAGCAACAACTGGAACACGCTCAAGACCAACATCAACAATCTGTCTCCGAACGGCAATACCAATCAGGCGATCGGCGCAGCATGGGGCTGGTTCTCGCTGAGCCAGACCGCTCCCCTTTCGGCGCCGGCCAAGGACAGCGGTTACAATTATGAGGATTATCTGGTCATCGTGTCCGACGGCATGAACACCCAGGACCGCTGGTATTCGGACCAGGCGTCGATCGACAATCGCCAGAAGATTCTTTGCGACAATCTCAAGAAGTCCCCGTACAACGTGAAGGTCTTCACGATCCAGATCAACACCAGCACCACGAGCCCCGACCCTACGTCGGCCGTGCTGCAGTATTGCGCGAGCGGGGCAGGCAATTTCCAGATGATTACATCGGCCGACCAGACCGCCGCAGCGTTCGAGAACGTCACAAGACAGCTCTCGAAACTGCGCATCTCCAACTGAGGATCCGGCCGCAACAAGAAAAAGCCCGGCTATTGCGGCCGGGCTTTTTTGTTTGGCAGTTCCTTTCGGCGAAAGTTAGTGCGCCGCCGGCGCGAACTTGGCGACCAGACCCTCGTATGGCTTGAAAGTCTGCTTGGCCATATCGGTGTAGAGGCCCGCGATCTTCTGCGACTCGGCGACGAAAGTTTCATAGGCCGAGCGGGCATACTCGGTCTGCGCTTCGAGCGCCTTGTCCAGCGACTTCACGCCGGAGAGCTTTTCCACAAACGATTTGGTGTCTTCGAACGACTTCTTGGCGTAGTCGCCATAAGCGGCGGCGATCGCCTGAACCCCGCTCTGCAGATTGCTCGCGGAAGCTGCAACGGTTTCGAAGTGCTCTTTGCCGTAGTTCTGAATCTGTTCAACCTTAACCATTATTGGAGTCCTTTTCCCAGACTTTAACGCATGAACAACGCCGGGAGGTCCCGGCCCCCTGACCTTCTCAACATAGTGCACTGCACAATAAAGTCAAGGATCTTGTGCGACGCACAAAAGCTAGATCGAATTTAGCGCGAATCCGAGGGGACCAGGCAACGGTTGCTTAAGCTTTTGGAAACTCGCCTTGCCTAACCTGATTCCCTGATTTGTTCGCCTTCCGACAGGCAGCCTGAAAGCTGTTTGTGAACAACATCCTAGCCAGAATAGCGACCTGATCGTCCGCCGGGGACGGCACCTCAGCCCCGGATCGGTACGTCGAGCAGGCAAACGTCAGCGGCGCTTGGGCACAATTTTGCCTCACGAACCGGTGATCAAGATAGAAATTGGGACGGGGAAGTAAATGCTTCGCACAACCTTGGCTTCCTCGCGGCGATTGCGAGTTTGCGTTCTGGGGCTGGTCACCTTCACCACCGCGATATTGATCACCAGCGACAGCGCCGAAGCGCGCCGCTACCGGACTCGCCACCATGCACGTCAGCATAATGTGGAGCGCGACAGCTACAGTCCGCAATTCTCCTCCATCATCGTTGACGCCAATTCGGGCACCGTGCTGGCCGCCAATAATGCCGACGGCAGCCGTTACCCCGCCTCGCTCACCAAGATCATGACGCTTTATCTGCTGTTCGAGCGCCTCGATGCCGGCAAGATGAAGCTGGACAACGAAATGGAAGTGTCCGAGCACGCCTCCGAACAGGCGCCGACCAGGCTCGGCCTCAAGCCCGGACAGACCATCAGGGTCGAAGACGCCATCAAGGGCCTGGTGACACGCTCCGCCAACGACGCTGCCGTCGTGATCGCGGAAGCGATCGCCGGCGATGAGAAGGATTTCGCCAAGCTGATGACGCGCAAGGCGCGCGCGCTGGGCATGACGAAGACCGTTTACCGCAACGCCTCGGGCCTGCCCGATGACGATCAGGTCACGACCGCGCGCGACCAGGCCACGCTCGGACGGGCGATCCAGGACCGCTTCCCGCGCTATTACCGTTATTTCTCGACCACCGTGTTCAACTATCGCGGCCAGTCGATCCGCAACCACAATCGCCTGCTCGGCAACGTCGAAGGCATCGACGGGATCAAGACCGGCTACACTCGGGCCTCCGGCTTCAATCTCGTGAGCTCGATACGGCGCGGCAACCGTCATCTGGTCGGCGTCGTGCTGGGCGGCCGCAGCGGCGGCTCGCGCGACGCCATCATGCGCAGTCTGCTCGCCGAGAATCTCGAGAAGGCCGCGACCACGCGCACGGCTGCCGCCATCACCGAGCGTAACGTGGCGGATGCCAATGCCGATGTGGCGGAAGCGGAAGCCAGTTCCCGGCCGACCGACATGGTGCGGGTCAACGGCGCCGGCGCGGCCGCTGCCGCGGAGCCTACGTTAGCGGGGCTGCAGCCAGCGCCGGCGCGTCCGGCCGCAAAGGCCTCGCTAATGGCCGCCGTTGCCGCCGCCCTGCCTCCGGCGTCAGCCAAGCCTGAACAGGCCAGGAGCGAACAGCAGGCCAGGCCCGAACCGGCGCCGCTGACCAATGGCGTGATCCAGACCCAGCCGATCGCCGTAATCCCTGGCTCGGCCGAGCCGATGAAGCCGGTCAAGGTGAAGACGGTTCAGGTCAAGGCCGGCCAGATGAGGCTCGCCTCGGCGGCTCCCTCTCAGCCGGCTCCCCCGATCACCAATGCGATTGCCGCACGTCCCGAAGTGGCCGAGACCTCCAGCGCCGTCGTGGCGAGCGCTGAAATCAACAAAGCCGACGTCGCCAGACCCGAAATCACCAAGCCTGAATCCGCCAAGCCGGTGGCCAGGACCGACATGCCGCCGCAGCCGGCCAATTTTGGTACTGGCAACGGCATCCTCGGTGTGTTGCCGGCGTCGAGCGTGCCGGCCACCTCCTCCACGCAGGCGCTGGCTTATGCCGATCCGGCTCAGCGCGCCCAGCCGCAGGCCGTTCAGCAGAACGGCGCCATTAGACCGACGGCGTCCGTTGTCCACACTGGGTGGATTATCCAGGTCGGCGCGCTGGAAAGCGAGAGCGAGGCAAAGCAGCGCATCGACCTCGCGCGCAATCAGGCCCGCGGACTGCTGAGCAGGGCCGATCCGTTCACCGAGCCGGTCGTCGCCAAGGACAACCGAAAACTGTTCCGCGCCCGCTTCGCCGGTCTGGAACGCGATCAGGCCGAAGCGGTATGCCGCACGCTGAAGCGCGCCGATATCTCCTGCATCGCCGTTCGCAACTGATCCCTCGTTTGGCTTGAAATCGCAAAGCCGGCGCCGCAAGCGCCGGCTTTGTTGCTCTCGGCGCACAGCCGGAATCGAAGGTCCGCAAATGTGACTGCCGGTGCCTGGTGAAAACTTCTCGTCAAGAATTTACGGTTAAGTTTCCGGGAATGAACGATCGACCGCGCCGGACAACGGCGGGCGACACGGGGCATCAATCAGAGAGATCAGCAGAAGCAACTCGCGGTTCGTGGCGTTTGGTAGCGTAGCCGGAGTTAGCTGAGATGCGTGCGAAGCAGGGTATCCTTGGCCTCGTTTACACGGGCAGCGAGGTACGTCGACCCCCCTTGGTCGGGATGCAGTTTCTTCATGAGGGCACGATGCGCCCGACCGATCTCGTCACGCGTCGCTCCCGGTTGCAGGCCAAGGATCTGATAGGCCTCCTCGTCCGTCATTTTGCCGCCCGGCGGCGCGCGGCGCTCCCTCCCTGCCCCATTTCCTTGCGCGTCCTGACGCCAGGCGGGAAACCGGCGGTCCAGATAGCTTTCAAGTAAGGCGCCGCTTTCGGCGTCGAACCCTGCCATCATCGCCATCAGCTGCGGCAGGTCGAACTCATCGAGCGAGCGGCCTGCGTTCGGCCCGTCCACGATCTGCCCGGACAATTTACCGCTGTCATGATCGAGGTTCATGTCGAGATATTGCGAGCGCACACGCGAGCTCTGTCCGGGCGAGCGTTGCGCTCCGCCACCGAACAGCCCGCCGATATTGCCAAATCCCGACGGCCCGAACGGTGACCAGCCCAGTAACCCCGCGCCGAAGATGCCGAGCGGGATCGCCACCGCCAGTTCACCCTTGAACCCGGTAAAGGCGGCGACCGCCAGCGAGACGACGCCGCCGACGATCTTGATCGCGCGCGCGAGCGCCGCCGGGTTGGCCGCGCGAAACATCTGCAGCAGGAAATACAGAACGACAACGGCGACGACGCCGGCAATCAGAGTTGGCATCAGGCCAATATAATCGCATCAGCGCCGAAAAGCATTGGCGGGTCGAAACCGAGATCACTTCATTTGGCCGATCAATTTAGCTGCGCCGCTTCCGGTTTTCGATAGCCGCAGCAGCGCCTCGCGGCCGCCTGCGGCGTAAGCGGCGGCGGCGCGCAGCAGTTCACGCAATTGCGCCGCCGCACCGGGATCGAACCTGCACCACGCGCCGCCGGTCAGACGCGCGATCTCGCGGAACGCCTGCTCGGCGGTAGGGTCGTGGCCTTCCTGAAACATGAACACCGGCACTTTGAGCAGGCCAAGTTCGCCCGCCCTGGCGCAGAGGCCGTCAACCTGCTCCTCCATGGCGTCGCCGACGAACACTACGGCACGCACGGCGGAGGCGATCGCCTCGCGGCGTGCTTCCGATAGCACCTTGCCGATCTGGGTAGTGCCGCCCTGGCAATCGATCTTGCTCATCAATTTGGCGAGCTGCGCGCTGTCGGAAATCCATCCCGTCGCGCGGCATTCATTGAAGCCGCGATAATAGACAAGGCGGATGTCGAGACTGCCGAGCGAGGCCGCCTCGCGAAACATATCCGCCTGCAGCGCGCAGGCCATGTCCCATGTCGGCTGCCGGCTCATGGTGGCGTCCAGCGCGAACACCAGCCTTCCCTTCGCCCCTGCCCGATGCGGCGACATCGCGCGCGCTTTCGCGACGAAGGCGGCAATGTCCTCGGCGGCCGATGTCTTTGCCTCCGGCACCGAACCAGCCTTGCCCGGTTCGCCCGTTTGCGCCGAGGTCACGTCACCTTCAGATTTCGGTTTGGTCGGTTCGCCAGCCATAAGCGCTCGCTAGTTGCAGCGAGCATTATGTGGGCTGGTATCAGAGATGGGTCAATGCGCTTGCAGCGGTGCGGGACGGAATGGTCAATTCGCGGCAACAGACGGCGGCGGCTTCTTTTGCACGTTCTCAGGGACGTAGAGCGAGACGGGCCCTGGCTCGATGATCTTCGGCGGTGCGCTGCTGGTATCGACCGGCGCGACGTCGCTATCGGTGTCGGCCAGGAACCTATCGAGCATGGACTGGATCGAATTCTTGGCCTGGTCCGGACCGGTGTCGCGCATATCGTTATGCCGGAACCCGGTGTTCACGACGGTGATGCCAGCCTTCTCGCACTGCTCCTCATCGGGAACGACGCCAGGATCGGGCTTGAACTGGGTATCCTTGGAGCGGAACGACAGGATCTTGAACTTACCTTCGGTCAGGAACGGCACGCGCAGGTTATCCAGCGTCACGACCTTCTTGATCTCATCGGGATATTGCTTGGCGAAATACATCGAGATGTCGCCGCCCATCGAATGTCCCACCATGGTCAGCCTGTCGTAGTCCGCTTGCGGCTGAACCTTCTTCATCTCCTCGACGGCGAATTTGATGTTGGCCACGCCGCGCTGAATTTGCGGCAGGCGGCCGACATAGATCTCATCGACCTTGGTGACCATGGGCGGATCAGTCGGCAGGTCATGCTGAGGGCTGATCGACAGGTAGCCGCGCGCGGCGAAGGCGTTCGCCAGGAACGAATACTCGGTATTCTTGACCGTGTTGCCGTGATTGAGAATTGCGACCGGCAGCGTGATCATGCCGGCGTTGGCCTGCATTTCCTTGTCGAAGCGAACCGCGATATCGACCGCGACCAGGCGGTTGTCGCGCGCTGGATCATAGAACTTGATCGTCTCGTGACGGATCGCCCATTTGCTCGCGGTGAAATACGCGCCCGTGAAGAGCACGGTGAGCGAAAGCAGAACGGCAATTCCACGTTTCATAGGCGTCCTCGGCGGGCCCGCTTTCGGGCTATTTGGAACTATTGGGACTCTGCGGTCCCTTGTTTATGATATAGGTCACAGCGGCGTGACAGGAAGTCCAAATGTTGTGTATTGACCGCCTGATCGTTGTGCGGCGCACCCATCGATTGGGCATCTGCACAGAAACGGAACCACTTACCTTTTAGATGGAACCATTCAAGTTCCGGTTCGGTAATTTGTTAAAACTGTAGCTCAGAACGCATTTCTCGGGCGTTTGTTCCATTGTTCCCGCACAACCACGGCGATCGGTTCGCACGATAGCACGGATTCAGGTTGCGCAGACAGTGAAATTGAGGGCTTCGGGTCGTGATTGGCTTGATCGGCTGATCGGTTCCGGTCTGCTTCCGCCCGACCATTTCGAACCACACGTCGATTGCACGAAAATGGCTCAACCGCTGCGATAGTTTCAAATCAGACGCGGCCGCGATCGGCATCCCACCGCAATCAAATCGCTGACTGAGCGCCTTGATCAGGAATGTTGACACGACGCAGGCGGCAGCCGTGATCTGCCCACACCTGGCGAGTGCGCATCAAAACGGCGATGACCTATCCGGCCGGTAACGCGCTTGGCGGCGGTGCGCCAGCCTTGATAAGGTCATCCTCCCCCGCCGCAACGCGCAGGCCTCCCTCACCACAAAGATTTCACGCCAACAGATCGAGCCGAGATGTCGCGAAGTATTATGGTCGTCCGCACCGTCCCTGCATTGCGCCGCGCGCTCGACGGCCTGCGTGCCAGAAAAGCCACGACCGCGCTGGTACCAACCATGGGAGCTCTCCATGAGGGCCATGTGTCGCTGGTGCGGCTCGCCAAACGGCGCGCAGGAAAAGTCATCGTCTCGGTCTTCATTAACCCGACCCAGTTCGCGCCGACGGAAGATTTCGGTTCATACCCGCGCACCTGGAAGGCCGACCTCGCCAAGCTCGCTGCCGAGAATGTCGACCTGATCTGGCATCCCGAGGTCAATGCGATGTATCCGGAGGGCTTTGCGACACGGATTGTGCCGGAAGGTGCAGCCACCGCCGGCCTCGAAGATCGCTTCCGACCACATTTCTTTGGCGGGGTCGCGACCGTGGTCGGCAAGCTGTTCGCGCAGTGCCGGCCGGATTTTGCGATCTTTGGTGAGAAGGATTTTCAACAATTGCGGGTGGTGACGCAGATGGCCCGGGATCTTGATCTCGGCGTCAAAGTGATCGGCTCGCGCACGGTGCGGGAACGCGACGGTCTCGCGATGTCCTCGCGCAACGTCTACCTGTCGCCGGAACAGCGCCGCGCGGCGCCGGAACTGTATCGTCAGCTGAAGGAAGGCGCCCGCCGCCTGCGCGCCGGCGAAGATGTCGAGGCTGTGATCGCCGGTGGTGCCGAGCTGATCCGAAACGCCGGCTTTGCGCTCGACTATCTCGAGGCGCGCCACGCCGAGACGCTCGCGCCGATCGCCTCGATCAAGGACGGTCCGATGCGAATGCTGGTGGCAGCCCGGATCGGGACCACGCGGCTGATTGACAACATCGCCGTATAGGCCGCAGACCCCCTCAGAGCAGTCCGAGATCACGCAACTCGCGCCGCATCGGCTCCGGCATCGCCGCCACGCTGGCGGCGGTGGCTTTGGCCAGATCGGGCGGCGCGGAATCCGCGGCGAGGTAGCGCCAACCCTGGAACGGGCGCATCGGCCGCGGCGAGACGGCGACGACCTTGGGCTGCATCACCAGGCGGCATCGTCCGATGCCATCCTTGTCGCGGAACGGCTCGATCGCGATGATCTTCTCGCGCGCCGCGATCTCGCCGCGGATCACCCAATAGAGTGAGCCGCCGGCGAGGATTTCCTCGTCGCGCTTGGGTGTCATCCGCGTGATGTGGATATGGCGAAGCGGCAGGCCTTTTTTCCTGGCGGTCGCCATCCGTTCGGCAACCCAGCCTTTGAGTTCCTTGACGGACTCGCAGCCGACGGCAAGCTTGATGAGATGAAGCGGCATGAGGTCGGATTTAGCGGCCGTCGCCGGCTTTGGAAAGATCAGTCATTCGAATCCGCAGGCGCGCTGGCCGGCGCCGGCGGCGCTGGCGCTGGCGACGCGGGCGCGAGTTGTACCGGCGCGGCTGCGGGACGTTTCGCTGCGGTCTGCTTCTTGGCTACCGCTGTCGCCGCCGCTGGCGCCGGACGCGGAGCCGGCACTCCTGCCGTGGCAGCCGCCGGCGCTGGCTTTGGTGCGGACGGCGCCGGGGGCTCGGGCGTCATGATGTTGACGGGCGGGGTCGAGGCCGCCGTCGGGAATTCCGCATTGGTGGGTTTGCCGGTGGGCACTGAAGGCGGAAGGGCCGCGACCAGGCCGGACGCCCCTGCCGGCGTTGGCGCCGACGCATTCCACGAAGACGCGTAACGGGTGATCAGGTTCTCATAGAGGTGCGCGTCCATGTTGGAGACGATCTGGTGGTAGTCGCCCAGCGAGCGGAAGGCCGCGCAGGCCGACGGCGTGCAATGGTCGCGCGCCATGAGCACATAGGCCATCAGTCCATAGCGGTCGCGCTCGACCGCGCGGCGCAGCGCCTCCAGTTCGGGCGTCATGTTCCGCTCGGCGGTGGCGATATCACCTGATGACGTCAGACGGGAGATCTGGGATGCGGCATAGGCCACGGCTGCGGCGGCCGATTCCGCGGAACCGAACAGCGTTTTTTCGCAGGCGTTCAGAACCGCATCGCCGGCAAGATCGTCGATGCAGGATAGCGCCGCGCTCGCCGGCTGAACCGGCCGGTTTTCAGCCGAGACGATCCGGCCGTCCAGACCGAACCCGCGGATAGTCGCGGCAGCCGCTACCCCGATCGCCAGCAAGGTAATGACCGTCAGCGCACCGTTGGCTACCGATCTCTCCGCGCGCAACAGTGTGATCAGAACGATGATCCCGAAGAATGCAGCCGCGGCCAGGGTCAGCCAGATCGGAAAGGTGTCCAGCGAAGAAGGCAAGGCCAAGTTCATGCGCAGTGTCCCTTAACGCGGCATAACGCAATGAGCAAAGACCAACGCCCCTTGCGGGCGTTCGCCTTCAACAGAACGGGTCTGCGAACCGGGCCTTTTGGCGGCGGACGAGACTGCGTCAACCTGCCGCTTGCGTACAACTCTTTCAGGAGAGCGCGAGCTGGCTTTCCTTGGCGACCCGTTCGAAAGCTTCGGTCGAGCTTTTAATGCGGTACTGGCAGTCGTCGCCGTCGGTGGGCAGCAGGCGGATCACCTCATAGGTTCCGCTGGCGGCCGGACGGGCCACATTGCTGGCAGTAAAATAGACAGTCTCTCCAACGGAGTACTTATGCTTCAACGCCCTCTCCATTTTGCAAGATTGTCGGCCACGCTCACGGTCCCGCTAGCTGCGGCCAACTTGGGAACCCTGCGGCAACCTAGCACACCAGACCCCCAAAAAGCCAGTAACATCGAGGCATGGCAAATACGCAAAATTTGCAGCTTTTTCAGTGCGATAAGCGGCTCTCCGGCGAACCTGCGGAATTCCGCGTCGCACACCCGCCAAACCGCGCTTCCCGCGCTTGGCCGCATAGGGCGGTTTGCCGGATTCAGACATGTTCGAACCGTTCGATGACCAGCGTCTCGGCAAGGCCATCGCGGGTCCATTCCTGAAACGCGGGCAGCGACCGCATCGCCTCCACGTAGGGCTGCGCGTCCGGCGCCACCTTGATCGCGTAGGTGCGAAAGCGATGCACGACGGGCGCGAACATCGCGTCCGCGCCAGAGAAGGCACCAAACAAGAACGGCCCGAGCTTGCCGTAACGCGCATGGCACTCGGCCCAGATTTCCTGAATCCGCGCGACATTGGCACGCGCATCGTCCGACAGCGACACGGCGCGGATCGGCCGGTGCAGATTCATGCCGCATTCGTTGCGCAGAGCCGCAAATCCCGAATGCATCTCCGCCGAGATCGAACGCGCATGCGCGCGGCTGGCGCGGTCTTCCGGCCACAGCTGGGCTCGCGGAAATTTCTCCGCCAGATATTCGATGATCGACAACGAATCCCAGATCGTGACGTCGCCATCGATCAGCGTCGGCACCTTGCCGGAATGCGAGAAGCTCAGGATCTTGTCCTTGTCGGCTTTGTTGTTCGTATAGAGCGGAATAAAGATTTCCTCGAACGCGATGTTGTTGGCGCGCAGCGCCAGCCACGGCCGCATCGACCATGACGAATAATTCTTGTTGCCGACCACCAATTTCAGCATGTCAGGGGAATCCTGTTGGGATAGTCGTCTTGCCATAGTGCGTTGCACGCGTTCAACCTGTACATGATCGTGACGCCGTTCGCTGCGGGCAACCTCGCATGACGGCATTCCCGATCACGGGGGACTCAACATGGCTGCCTATTGGGTCGATATCGCGGCGGTCGCATTCTTCGCCATCGAATGGCTGGTCTACGCCGTTACGCTGGAGCAAACGGCTTACGGACGCGACAGCCTGTCGGCGCGCATGAACGTCTACCGCGAAGTCTGGGTACGAAACCTGCTTCATCGCGAGACCCGCATGGTCGATATGCAGATCATGGCCTCGCTGCAAAATGGCACGGCTTTTTTTGCCTCCACCAGCCTGATCGCGCTCGGCGGCGGACTGGCGCTGTTGCGCGCCACCAGCGATGCGCTCGCCGTTCTCGGCGCGCTGCCGATCGATCTCAGCCCCTCGCCCGCGCTGTGGGAGGTCAAATGCGTCGGGCTGATCCTGATTTTCATCTACGCCTTTTTCAAATTCGCCTGGTCCTATCGCCTGTTCAACTACGTCGCGATCCTGCTCGGGGCGATGCCGCCGGCGTCGCAGGGTGACACGCCAGAAGCGGAGGCGCATGTGATCCGCACCACGCGATTGTTCGAGGCTGCCGGCCGGCATTTCAACCGCGGCCAGCGCGCGTTTTTCTTTGCGCTCGGCTATCTCGGCTGGTTCGTCAGCCCGTGGGTGTTGTTCGTGACGACGGCCGCCGTCGTGATCGTCACCTGGCGCCGGCAATTCGCCTCGAATGCCTGGCGCGCGATGGCCAAGTAAAGGTGTTTTCAAGCGACGTATCAAAACAAGCACCCTAGGACGCGAAATCCTGCGGCGTGAAGCTGAGATCGATCACCTTCCATTCGCCGTAGCGATCGACCGGCAGCATGGCATAGGGCTGGCAAGCTTGCAGCGCGCTGATCGCACTCTGCATCAACAACGGCCCCTTCATCGACGCGCTGGCCTCGATCAGGATGGGCTCGGTTGCAAGCTTGCCGTCTTGAGTCATGAACACGCGCAGCGTCACCTTGATCTCGTCGGAGGTTGCCAGCGATGCTGGAAGCCTTGAGCACGTCTTGAGATGCCGCCGAAATTCAGCGACGAGACTTGAGGCGACATCGGCCGCCTTGGTCGCCGGCGCATCATAATTGTCGCCGGCCGTATCGCCCGATCGCGGCGACTCTGCAGCCAGGCTGGGGGACAGATCCGGCGGCAAACCGAGCAACACGTGATATTTGATCGAGAGATCAGGCTCCGGCGGCGTGTAGGCTGGCGCTGGCGATGCTGCTTGCGCCTGCGGCGCAGCTGTCGCCTGTCGGGCAGTACGCGGTGCAGCTAACGCCGCCTGCCGCTGCGGCTGCGCGGGAGCCGATTGAGCCGCCGGCGCGGGTGCGCTGGCTAAAGCCGGCTTCTCAAGGGCGGAGAGATCTGGCAGCGGCACGGGCGCCGGTGCTGGCTCCAGTTTCGTGTCGACAATTTCCTGCGGCGTGACGATATCGATCGCGATCGGCTCAGCAGTCACGGAGCCGAACGGATGCACCTCGGAAAACAGCACCACCAGCGCCAGTGCCGCCAGATGCGCGATTGCCGACGCCGCCACGTCCGTGGATATCACCTGCCGCAGGTTCACAGCGATCAAGCCTTGCTTCTCTCCCTGCCGGCCAACATAGCTGGCAAGTTAGCCGCCGCTCAATCCCATTTCGGCGCAAAGCCGTAGTCGGTGAGGCGGCGGCTGGCGCTTCCCATCGCCGAAATTCGGGTCATCTCCTCATCCGACAGTTCGAAATCGAAGACGTCGAGGTTTTCCGAGAGCCGCTCGAGTTTCGATGTCCGCGGGATCGCCGCGACTTTCTGTTGCACGAGCCAGCGCAGGCAAACCTGTGCCGCGGTCTTGCGATAGCGGTCCCCGATCCGCGCCAGCGTCTGGTCGTTCTTGATGCGGCCCTTTGCAACCGGGCTATAGGCCACCAGCGCCATGCCGTGGCGCGCGCAGGCGGCCTGCACCTTGGTCTGGTCGAGATAGGGATGGTATTCGACCTGGTCGCACGCCAGCTGCTCCGGGCTAGCCTTCACCGCTTCCTCGATCAAGGCCACCGTGAAGTTAGACACGCCGATGTGTCTGGTTAGGCCGAGTTGCTTGGCCCGCGCCAGCGCGCCGATCGTCTCCGGTAGCGGCACCTGCGGGTTTGGCCAGTGCAGCAGCAAGAGATCGACTTCGGTCAGGCGCAGCCGCGCCAGACTTTCCTTGGCGGATCGCTCGAGATCGTTGGGCGCGAAATGAGAGGTCCAGACCTTGGTGGTGACGAAGAGATCGCTCCGCTTTACGCTGGAGGCGCGCAGGCCCTCGCCGACCTCGCGTTCGTTCTCATAGACTTGCGCGGTATCGATGTGGCGGTAGCCAAGTCGCAACGCCTGCTCGACAATACGCGCGCAGGTTCGTCCGCGCAGCTCCCAGGTGCCCAGCCCGATCGCCGGAATTCTTGCGCCGTTGGCCTCGACGAATTGCATGGGCGCCAGCTCGAATGATTGGCCCATTATGTCCCCCTGAGATTAGGCTGCCAACACATGCGTTTCGGGCGAAAGCCTGCTCCACACTTGATGCGGGTGGCTTGCGGTTGGCGGAAAATGTCGCGTAAGAGATTAAGCGGACGCGGGTTCCGTGGCGAGTGCCGCAAATACCGTATCCGGCGCATGCGCGATCACGGCCAACAGCGCCCGTGCCGGTCCGCGAGGCGCGCGCTTGCCCTGCTCCCAGTTCCGGATCGTCTCCACGGGCACGCCGAGCCGTGCGGCGAATTCAAGCTGGGTTAGGCGAGCGCGGCGGCGCAGGTCGCGTACCGCAGGAAGCGGCGCCGCAGGCGTCACGGCGGGGACTGCAAGGGCGGCCGCGGGGATCGCAAGCGCGACCCCGGGGATCGCAAGCGCGACCCCGGACATCGGCGGCCCCAGCGGGAGCTCCTGCCCGTCGCGCAGTTCGACAATCCGTCCGTCCGCTTTCAGCCGCAGCCGCCGCATCTTCCACTCCAACGCATGACCCGCGAAACTGTGCGCGGTTTGGCGACAAGGTCAAAATCATGCGCAATCGACGCATTCTGAGCGATGCGCGTTAAGGTGCGATTAACGATAACGGGTTCGGCTAATTCAGCCCGAACCACAGCGTGGCGATGCCGAGAAACGAGAAGAAGCCGACCACGTCGGTGATGGTGGTGACGAAGGTGCCCGAGGCGACCGCGGGGTCGGCGCGCACCCGTTCCAGCACCATCGGGATCAGGATGCCGCCGAGCGCGCCGGCCACCAGGTTGCAGACAATCGCGAGGCCAATCACGATGCCAAGGCCCGGGATCTTGAACCAGGCGACCGCGGCAATGCCGGTGATGATGGCAAAAGCGAGCCCGTTGACGAGCCCGACCATGATCTCGCGCAGGATCACCCGAACGGCGTTGTAGGACCCGAGCTCGCGGGTCGCCAGCGCGCGCACCGCCACCGTCATGGTCTGGGTCGCGGCATTGCCGCCCTGGCTTGCGACGATCGGCGCCAGCACCGCCAGCGCCACCATCTTCTCGAGCTGGCCTTCGAACAGGCCGAGCACGGAAGACGCGAGAAACGCGGTCGCCAGATTGACCAGCAGCCAGTTGAAGCGGCCACGCGCGATGGTCCAAACGTTGTCGGACAATTCTTCATGGCGCGTGACGCCGCCGAGCGCCTTCAAATCTTCGTCGGCCTCCTCCTCGATCACGTCGACGACGTCATCGATCGTGATGACGCCGACCAGCCGGTTCGTGGTGTCGACGACTGGGGCCGCGACCAGATTATATTTGCCGAACATCCGCGCGACCTCTTCCTGGTCGTCGAGCACCGAGACGCGGCGACGGTCTTCATCGACGAGGTCGGCGAGCGGCACTGGGCGGCGCGAGCGCAATAGCACGTCCAGCGGCACCGCACCCTGCCAGTGCTGTGCCGCATCGATCACGTAGATTTCATAAAATCGGTCCGGCAGGTCGGGCGTGTCGCGCATGTAGTCGATCGTTTGCCCTACGGTCCAGTCCGGCGGCACCGCGATGAATTCGGTCTGCATCCGCCGGCCGGCGGAATTTTCCGGATAGAGCAAAACGCGCTCAAGTGCGACGCGCTCCGGTGGCGGCAGCTTTTCGAGGATCTCCTCCTTGTCCTCGTCGTCCAATCCCGCCAGCAGTTGGACGGCGTCGTCGGATTCCAGTTCGCGGACACCCTCCGCGACCGTCTCCGGCTCGAGCTCCTCGAGGATCTCCTCGCGGACGGCGTCATCGACTTCGTTGAGGGCCGCGAAGTCGAAAGTCGTGCGCGTCAGTTCGACCAGCGTAACGCGATCGTTGGGTTCGAGCGCCGCGATCAGGTCGCCGAGATCGGCCTCATGCAGTTCCGCCACGACCTCGCACAACAGCGGCCGGTCGGCGGCATGGATGGCGGTCGCGATCTCTTCGACAAATTCGTGGCGGAGCCGGCCCTCTTCGTCCCGCATCTGCAGACGGTCGAGCACGGACGCTTTGGCGGGTTGGGCAACGTCGATATTCTCGGCCATGCCGCGCCTCGCCGGTTTGACAGAGTGAGAGAACTCGTTTGAGCTATCGCTGCACGCATTACCCAATCGGCAGGATGTAGCGCAATGCCAAATATGGCCAACCGCCAAAGGCGGGGAAATTGATGAAGGCGCTGGGCGCGACCGTTCTTGCCTCGATCGCCTGGATGACCGTGGCGCAGGCAGATCAATGCCCGCGCAAGGATGCGCTCGGCACCTCACGTGTTCTCGCGGTCGATGCCGCCGCATATCCGCGCGTTGGCCTGAAGAGCTTTCCGCAGACGCTGCCCTTGGAAGAGCACGAGGTGGTGCTGACCTTCGATGACGGGCCATGGCCCGCGACGGACCGGAAAATTCTGGCCGCGCTAGCCCATGAATGTGTGCGCGCCACCTTCTTCCTGATCGGAAGGCCCGCTTCCGAACATCCGGAGTTGGTGCGAAAGATGGCGGCTTTGGGCCATACCGTCGGCCATCACACCTGGACGCACCACAACCTCAAATACATGAAACCGGATGATGCCGAGGGTGAGATCGACAAGGGCATTGCCGCGGTCGAAAAGGCGCTGCACGGGGCCACGACCACGATCCCAAGCACGCCATTCTTTCGCTTTCCTTATTTCGAGATGACGCCCCGGACGCTCGAGAATCTGGAAAAGCGCGGCATCGTCGTGTTCGGCGCCGATCTCTGGGCTAGCGACTGGAATCCCATGACGCCGCAGCAGGAGTTAAAGCTGCTGACGGACCGGCTCAAAATCGCCGGCAAAGGCATCATCCTGCTGCACGATCCCAGGACGCAGACCGCGGCCATGCTGCCGGCTTTCCTGCGCTACCTCTGCGATAACGGCTACCGCGTGGTCCATATCGCCCCTGCCGCCCCCAAGGCCGTATCTGACCGGGTCCATTGAACCCAAAAATGGGTGTGGAATACAGACCATTAAGGCGGCATTCATGGCGCCGCAGATAGTAATTTCGGCTCGCATGAAAAAAACATGCCGAAATGAGGATAAGGCTTCGGCTCTGTATCCATCGGAATCGAGGCTCAATTCAGCCGGGGGTTTATGATCGCTAGTGCGTATGCCGGGTGCTCGAAGCGGTCATGGGCTCCTCTATGCCTGGTCCTGCTGAGCTGTAGCGTTGCGCAGGCGGCATCGGCGGCCGGCTGCCCCGGCCACCCCGACGCGCTCGGTACGTCGCGTACGCTGGTAGTCGATCCCAAGCAGCACCCCCGGATCGGCACCATGCAATATGCCGAGACGTTACCACTCGCTGACCATGAGGTGGTGCTCACCTTCGATGACGGCCCGCTGCCGAAGTACAGCAATCAAGTCCTGGAAATTCTCGCCGGCCAATGCGTGAAGGCGACGTTCTTCCTGGTCGGGAGTCAGGCCAACGCCAATCCGGAAGGCGTGCGTAAGGTCCGCGACGCCGGCCACACGGTGGCCACCCACACGCAGAATCATCCCGGCGGCATGCATCGGCTGCCAATCGAACGCGCCAGACAGGAGATCGATGAGGGGATTGCCTCCGTGACGGCCGCGCTGGGCGACGGTACCGGAGCCGCCCCGTTTTTCCGCATCCCCGGCCTCTCCCGCGCCGAGGCGATCGAGGAATATGTCGCCGCGCAAGGTATCCAGGTCTGGAGCGCCGACTTTCCGGCTGACGACTGGCGCCATGTCTCGGCACAGCGGGTCTACGATCTCGCGATCCAGCGGCTCGAGGCCAAGGGAAAAGGCATCCTGCTGCTGCACGACATTCAGGCGCGAACCGTCGCGGCCCTGCCGCGAATCTTGAATGAGTTGAAGGCCCGCGGCTATCGCATCGTTCACGTCGTGCCGGCGACATCGGAACGGCCGGCGACGCCGACCGAGCCTCAGCAATGGCTGCCGCATCCACCATCCGAGTCGGTGGCAATCTCGCGCTGGCCGAAAATTTCGCATTTCGTTTTTGCCGAGACCGGCATGCTGCTCGCGCCCAGCCTGGCCAACCTGGATTGGCGCGATACCGCGCTGCTCGATCGCGAACGTGGTCCGCGTGACATCCCTTTGCCGCGGGAGGCGCTGTGGCCGCGTTCACCGCAATTCTCGCAGGTTGCTGCCGCGACTGCCCTGCCCGTCCCGGCCGCGAGCGTTTTCAGGATGCCGGAAGTGGCCCGGGTCACGTTGCTGGCAGCCGCTTCGCCGCTGAATCGCCCGCAACCGGCGGTCCCGCCGGCGCATGAACCAGTCAGCGCGGTTTCGGCCAAATCGCGCGCAACCGGGCATGCCGTGCATATTAAACGGAACGGGCGCGCGGTCTACCTCGCCAGCTTAAAGAAGCGCTCATCAGGCTTGAAGGTCGGGCAACCCCCCGCCGCACAAACAACCGACTAATTCGTCACGATCTTTGCGATGCAGAGCAAGATCACGAGCGCGAGAAACAGCAAGTCGATATACGCCTTGACCTCGCCGGCATGACGAAGAGCACCGACGTCGCTGACGATCTGCTTGCGGGTCGCCGCGGAATTGGGCCCCTCCGCTGCGATGCCGGCAAGACGGCGCGCCTCGCCCTCCAACCGCTCAATGCGCTGGAAGAAATAGAACGAACGCAGCGCGGAGGCCGCATGCATCCCGGCGTAGACCAGCATCAGAATCGCGACGACCGCGCGTTGCGAATATTTTTCCAGGAAGTTGAGGCTGAAATAGACCAGCGCCAGGAACACGAAGTTCGAGATAAAGCGGTAGACGTAGCTCACAAGTGTCATCATGTGCTCCGGGTGACCAGATCGCGATCCGTAGAACGACCATCATCAGACCGCAATCGCCAGCCGATGAGCATTGCACCCGCAAGACTACACGAACGGTATTAATGGGATGGAGCGGGTCCGGTACCCAGTGTTACTGCCGCGCATTACCGACCAAATGCACGCTCCCGGAATCGGCCGGGATAATCTCATCTGAACCGTCGTGGTGCGCTCGGAGGGACTCGAACCCCCACGATGTTACTCACTGCCACCTCAAGGCAGCGCGTCTACCAATTCCGCCACGAGCGCTTGGGATACCGGCTGGAACCTTGGAGCCTGCCGGATCGACGGCGCCGATGTAACAAATCAGGGGTGCAGGGACAAGCAGGTTAGTGACCGAATTAACTACCTAACGCCCGGGGATTTCGGCAGCATTTGCTTGACCTCGACCGCAATCCGGTTGCGGTCGACCAACACCACGCCGCTGGCGACGGGCAAGTTGTTGGCGAGGATCTTGACCTCGTCCGCCTCGGTGGCGTCCAGTTCGATGATGGCGCCGCGGGAAAGCCGCATCACCTGATGGATGGGCATGGTCGTGGTGCCGAGCACCACCATGAGATCGACGCTGACTTTATCGAGGGTGGTCACTTCTGAACCGCCGAACCGGGACTAGATTGTGGTTTCACCTGACCACGTTATGGTTAGCCAATGGTTAATGACCGCCAAGGCCTTGATCTGACGACTTTCGCACGCCCGCCTGGCGGCGGCGAAGTCGAATGGCGGATTTCCGACGCGCCGGTGCCCTACCCCGAATCTGTCGCTGCGATGGAGGCGCGGGTGGCCGACATAGCCGCCCGTACGGCGCCGGAGTTGGTCTGGTTATTGGAGCACCCGCCGCTCTACACCTCCGGCACCAGCGGCAAGGCCGGCGACTTGCTCGACCCGCGCTTTCCGATGTTCGCCACGGGCCGTGGCGGCCAGCTCACCTATCACGGCCCCGGCCAGAGGGTTGCTTATGTGATGCTCGATCTAAAGCGGCGCCGGCCGGACGTGCGCGCCTATGTCGCCGGGCTGGAGGAATGGATCATCCGGACCCTCGCCGCCTTCAACGTCCGCGGCGAACGCCGCGAGGACCGGGTCGGGGTCTGGGTCAAGCGGCCGGACAAAGGGTCGGGCTGCGAAGACAAGATCGCTGCGATCGGCGTGCGGCTGCGGCGCTGGGTCTCGTTCCACGGCATTGCGATCAACGTCGAGCCGGATCTTTCACATTTTTCGGCGATCGTGCCCTGCGGCGTCGCTGATCCCCGTTATGGAGTCACCTCGCTGGTCGACCTCGGCCTTCCCGTGAGCATGGCAGATATCGATGTCGCGCTCCGGCAAGCTTTTGCCGAAGTGTTCGGCGCCGCTGAGACGCGCCTGCCGGAAGCGACGGTCTAGCCGAAAGTGATGCTGCACTCGAAGGTCAGGGATGTCCGCAAGCTGGCGGCACTGCGGACGCTGGCGGCGACGTTTCGGAGCGTGGTTGGGGCAGGCTGAGACTGCTCCGCAGGTGCTGATCTAGATCGTCGCCAGCACCGAAAACCGCTCGCCTGCGCGCCTCAGCTTCAACATATCGGAAGT
>JBJMTR010000228.1:0-5090 GCA_045811565.1 Bradyrhizobium sp. | reverse complement strand
TGGAACGGCGCTCGATCTCGCCCCCCTGTTGCTGATCTGCACGCCGATCCTGCTGCCGGTCGTGAAGAGTTTTGGCATCGACCCCGTGCATTTCGGCATCGTCATGCTGCTCAATCTCGGCATCGGCCTGCTGACGCCGCCGGTGGGGACGACGCTATTCGTCGGCTGCGCCATCGGCAAGGTTTCGGTCGACGAGGTGATGCGCGGCATCTGGCCATTCTACTACGTGATGTTTACGGTGCTGATGATTGTGACCTACGTACCCTGGCTGTCGCTGGCACTGCCAAGGGCGTTCGGGTTCTAGAACAGACGCCGCAGTTCGCGGCCAGAGGAGACTTTGCGTGAAGATCGTCGACCTCAGCCGCGAGCTCTATCACCGTACGCCGAGCTATCCCGGCCACCCGCCGGTCATGCATGGCGTCTGGAAAACCCACGAAGAATCCTTCGCCGAGTCCGGCAACGTCCATGGGCTCTCGTCGATGTTCATCTCGATGGCTGATCACGCCGGAACCCACATCGACGCCCCGCGCCACTTCGGCAAAATCGGCATCCCGATCAACGAATATCCGCTCGAAAAATGCATCGTGCCGGGCATCTGCATCGACCTGCGCCATATCGCGCCGCGCGCCGAGATCACACCGTCCGATCTCGAGATAGCCGTGGAGAAAACCGGCGTATCAGTGCCGAAGCGCGGCACGGTCCTGCTCTGCACCGGACACCACGAACGCACCTTTCCGCACAAGGAATATTCAACCGACAATTCCGGCGTGAACGTTGCCGCGACTGAATGGCTTGCTTCACAGGGTGTTGTTCACTTCGGCATCGACTCGATGCGGCCCGGCCCCCAAGGCGACGTAAACGCGCTGGTTCACAAGGCCTGCCTCGACCTCGACATCACCCATATCGAAAGCCTATGCAATCTGGAAGCGCTGATCGGCAAGGGCCAGTTCACGTTCATCGGCCTGCCGATGAAATGGCGCGAGGGCACGGCCTCGCCGATCCGCGCCGTGGCGGTGTTCGATATGTGACGCGTCACCAGCGCATCGGGAGAAACATGATGCTCGATGAAAATTCATTAACTCCATCTCGCCGCGAGATTTTGCGGGCCGTTGGTCTTCTCACCGCGCTTGCAGCTTTCGGCCTTGGATCGATGCGCGCAAAAGCGGCGGGCTATCCCGAACGCCCGATCAAGATCATTGTGCCCTTTGCTCCGGGTGGACCGACCGACATCATGGCACGCGTCCTGAGTACGCATCTGGGGGAGGCGTTGGGCGGCACTGTCGTTGTCGAGAACAAGCCCGGTGCCGGCGGCAATATCGGAATCGGTATCGCCGCGCATGCCGAGCCGGACGGCTATACGCTGCTGATTACGTCGAGCGCCTATGTCGTTAATCCGGGCCTGTACGCAAAAATTCCGTACGACCCTTACACGGATTTTGTGGCGGTGGCCGAGCTTGGAACGTCGCCCAACGTGATCCTGGCCGATCCGCGGCTCGGCGTAAATTCGGTTGCCGAGCTCGTCACGCGCGCCAAGGCCAATCCGAACGAACTGAACTATGCAAGCCCAGGCATCGGCACGACGCCGCACCTTTCCGGCGAACTGTTCAAGATTGTCGCCGGCATCGAAATCACCCATGTGCGCTTCTCGGGCGCAGGGCCAGCCATTCAGGCACTTTTGAGCGGCACCACTCAGGTCGCCGTCGCGGCGTTGCCGCCCGCGCATCCTCACATCGAGTCCGGTGCGCTGAAGGCGCTGGCTGTCACCGGCACGCACCGCTGGTTCGATTTGCCTGACGTTCCGACGATGATCGAACTTGGCTACAAGGATTTCGTTTCCGACACATTCCAGGGCTTCCTCGCGCCGGCGAAAACGCCGCCTGCGATCGTCGAGTTGCTTTCGGCCAAGTCGATCGAAATTCTAAAAGCGCCAAAAATTTCCGAACAATTGCAGAAAAATGGATTCGAGGTCCTCGCCAATGGACCGGCCGGCATGCGCAAGCGTATCGACGACGAAGTGCCGAAATGGCGCGATATTATTGCCAAGGCTGGCATCAAGCCGGTCTAATTCGATCAATATTGCGTTAGCGCCGCATGCCGCCTTATTGCCGGCCTCCGGAATGCCTTACGCTCCTCTCACAAAACAAAAATAGGGAGGAAAGCCTTCATGACGACACGCCGTGACTTTCTGAAAGCCGGCTCTGCTGCCGCTGCGACTGGCATCGTCTTCTGCAGTTGCGGTCTCCTGCACAGTGCTCACGCGCAGCAGCAGATACGGCAAAAGCTGCCCGTTATGGTCGGCGGAAAACGTGTCAAGACCATCGACATCCACTCTCATTGCCACTTTCGCGAAGCCGGCGCGCTGCTCGGCGCCGACGCTGCCAAGTATCAACTTCCACCGGTCAACGGCGCGCTCGAGGCCTTCATCGAAATCGATCAACGGCTCGCCGCCATGGATGCGCAGGCCGTCGATATCGAAGTACTGTCGATCAATCCGTTCTGGTACGACCGCGAGCGCGATCTCGCCGGCCAGATAGTGAAGATCCAGAACGAAAAGCTGGCCGAGCTCTGCGCCTCTAAGCCCGACCGGTTCGCAGCATTCGCTTCCCTCACCTTGCAGGCGCCCGATCTCGCCGTGCAGGAGCTCGAGACCGCGGTGAAGAAGCAGGGATTGAAGGGCGCGGCGATCGGCGGCGTCGTGAACGGCGTGGAATTCTCCGATCCGAAATTCCATCCGGTATGGGCGAAGGCGGAGGAGCTTGGCGTGCCCCTATTCATCCATCCACAAGGCGTGCCCGAACTCAGCAAGCGACTTTCCGGCAATGGCTGGCTCGGCAACACGATCGCCAATCCGCTGGAGACCACGATCGCGCTCTCCCATTTGATCTTCGAAGGTACGTTCGATCGTTTTCCACGGCTGAAAGTGATCGCAGCCCACGGCGGCGGCTACCTGCCCTCTTACGCCGACCGTTCGGACCATGCCTGTCTGGTCGGCCCTAAGGGCTGCAACCCGGATATCAAGCTCAAGAAGGCGCCGACCGAATATCTCAAGCAGATTTATTTCGATTCGCTGATCTTCTCGCCCGAGGCGATCCGTCATCTGGTGGTGCAGGTGGGCGCCGGTCAGATCGTGCTCGGCAGCGACTATCCCTATCCATGGCAAATGCAGCCGGTGGACCATATTTTCGCCTCTACGTCGCTCAGCGACGACGACAAGGCCAACATTCTCGGTCGCACCGCGGCAAAGCTGCTCGATTTGACGGCGTAGTTCGGGCAGGCCGCAGGCGCTATTCGCCTTCATCTCCGGACCCCGCTTCGGCCAACTGCCGAAGCGGTTCATCTTTCAGGACGACGATCGCGCCATGCTCGAGGCGGACCCAGTTGCGTGCTGCCCAAGCCCGCAATTGCTTATTGATGCTTTCTCGCGTCATGCCGACCATCTCGCTGATTTCCTGCTGGGTAATCGCGATGATTCGGCCTGCTGGCTCCAGCTTGTGTTTTTCGGAGAGGCGAATGAGCGCGCTGGCGAGCCGGCCAGGTAAATTCTGAAGAATGATCTGTTCGACCTGGTCGCTGGTCCGGCGCAGCCGCGCGCAGAGCAGTTCGATGAACTTCATCGCCAGCGCCGGCTGGCTCCGCACAAAGGGAATGAACTCGCGGCGGTCAATGACGAACAGTTCGCAGTTGGTATTGGCGATCGCATCGGCTGATCGCGCCCGTCCGTCGAGCAATGCCATTTCGCCGAAAATCTCACCGGGCCCGATAATATTCAAAATCGCGCTGCGGCCATCGGCAGAGGAAACACTCATCTTCACCGAACCCGATATGACCGCATACAGGCTGTTGCCGGGATCTCCCTTGGCAAAGAGCGCGGCTCCCCGCTTGAGCGTGACGTGCTTTGCGTAGCGGCAAAGCTGGTCGAAGGCATCAGGCTCAAGATCGGCGAAAATCGGATGCTGGCGCAGGACGGACAATTTGCTGCTCGAAAATGGCGGCAGCCCGGCGTGTTTGTCTTTGGCGCCCCCGGTCATCGTCATCCAAACAAAATTATGTTGCGCGCTATCGGCGGATCCGCCGTCCGGGTCCCGACAAGACTATCGGTCCATCAGCTACGACAGATTATACCCTTCCCCAAAGTTCGCAGCAATAAAAGCGCCGGTGCTGGCGCCCCGGATCGGTCAGCGCCGCCGCAGGTACAATTTGCAATACGCGAAAATTGGATGCAAAACTGTTGATTGCGAAAGCAGGCGCGATGCGGGCGTTCAGGAAAACCTGGTACCAACCTAGGTTTTCCGGGCGCCTAGGTTGCTCTAATGCGGCCTATTCGTTGGCGATGCCCATTTCCTTGATCACGCGCGCATATTTTGCGAGCTGATCGCGCGTCATGACCCGCAACTCCTCGGCCGAGCTGCCGCGCACGGCAAATCCCAACTCTTCCAGTTTGCGCCGGACTTCCGCGTCGCCGATCGCCCTCAGGACTTCGGTGTTCAGCCTGGCGATGATCTCTCTTGGTGTGCCGGCGGGCGCGAGGATCGCAAACCATGAATCGAAGAAGAAACCGGGCAGACCGGATTCGGAGACGGTCGGCACGCCGGGGAATTGCGGCAATCGCTTCTCCGTGGTCACCCCGATCAGATTGAGCTGGCCGCCGCGCACCAGCGCCGCGACCGTACCCAAACCCTGGAAGCCGACAGGGATCTGGCCGGCCGCGACATCAGTCGCGGCCTGCGTCGCGCCCTTATAGGGCACATGGGTCAACGAGACGCCCGCAGCGGACGCAAACATCGCCATAGCGAGGTGCTGCGGGCTGCCTGGACCGCCCGAGGCATAATCGATCTTGCCGGGGGCAGCTTTCGCCGCCGCGATCAGATCCGCCGCGCTCCTGAAGCTCGCTTTATTGTTGGCAATGAGCCCCCACTCCACGGTTGCAACCAGCGACACCGGCTCGAAATCCTTCAGGATGTCCCAGCGCATCTTCGACTGCAGGTTCGGCACCATGGTCATGATGCTGTCGTTGAAGCCGCCAATCGTGTAGCCGTCCGGCTCGGCACGAGCGACCTGCTCCGCGCCGATCAGCCCGGACGCGCCGGGTT
>JBJMTR010000227.1:0-12320 GCA_045811565.1 Bradyrhizobium sp. | reverse complement strand
GTAACGGTCGATAAGGACAACACCACGATCGTGGACGGCGCTGGAACTCAGAAGGCGATCGAAGGCCGCATCAAGCAGATCCGTACCCAGATCGAGGAGACCACCTCGGATTACGATCGCGAGAAACTTCAGGAGCGCCTGGCGAAACTCGCCGGCGGCGTCGCCATCATTCGCGTCGGTGGCGCGACCGAAGTCGAGGTGAAGGAGAAGAAGGATCGGGTCGAGGATGCCCTCAACGCGACCCGTGCGGCTGTCCAGGAAGGTATCGTGCCGGGCGGCGGCGTGGCGCTGCTGCGCGCCAAGAAGGCGGTCGGCCGCATCAGCAACGACAATTCTGACGTTCAGGCCGGCATCAATATCGTGCTGAAGGCGCTGGAAGCCCCGGTCCGCCAGATTGCGGAGAATGCCGGCGTCGAGGGCTCGATCGTGGTCGGCAGGATCCTCGAGAACAAATCCGAGACCTTTGGCTTCGACGCCCAGAACGAGGTATATCTCGATATGGTCGAGAAGGGCATCATCGATCCCGCCAAGGTGGTGCGCACCGCACTGCAGGACGCTTCCTCCGTGGCCGGCCTTCTGGTGACGACCGAAGCCATGGTCGCCGAATTGCCGAGGGAGCCGGCTCCCGCGATGCCGGGCGGCGGCGGCATGGGTGGAATGGGCGGCATGGGCTTCTAAAAAGCCAGGCCCGCTACCAACAATCCAATCGAAGGCCGCCTCCGGGCGGCCTTCTTTTTTGGCGATGAGACAGAGGTTTGCTACTTACGACGACGATTCTCTTCTCTGCTTCGAGGAATTTCGTATGCGCGCGCTCTTGCTCTTGCTGGTCGGTCTGGTGACGGCTTCGCCGGATCTCGCCTTGGCCCAGATGAAACTTCCGTCGAAGGCCGTGCCTGGCGCCAATGAAGTCAGGTATTTCACCTCAATCGACGGCTTGATGGACGGCACTGCCGACGTGGTGCTGAAGGAAACCCGTCAGGGCAAGAACGTTACCTCGGCGGTGCTCGATGTCTGCTATCCCGCCGAGAAAGGTTCCGATCGCAAGGACCGCTTCATCGCAAACCTCACGGTCAACGGCCAGAACCTCGCCGGCACCACCCAGAGCCTTAACGACAAATTGCCGGTCACGGTCAAACTTCTGCGCAAGGCCACCGGCGACAGTTTCGAATTCCGCGGCCAGATCACCGTCGGCCAGACCGTGACCGAGGTGGCTTCCTCGGACAATTCCGATCTCAGCGAGAAGGAGTTTCTGGAAAATCAGACCACCGATGACGGCATCACGCTGGCGCCGAACGACTTCACCGAAGTCTCGCCGGAATCGGTCGGCGTGCGGGTGAAGCTCGAGGCCGCGCTGGATTTCCTAAAGAGCCTGAAGGGACAGGAGGTCGAAGTGGGCCTTGGCAGCCTTCCCGTTTCCTGCGACGCGCTCCGCGCCGGCGAACAGACCATCAACCTCACGGTCGACCCGGAACGCGCCGCCGCGCTGATTGCCAAAGCAAAGGCAACGCCCGGCGTGATCGCGGCGGGCTGGACCAGCGGCAGCGTCGAGATGGATCGCACGATCCGCTTTGCCGCCGCGGATTGGCGCGACGGCGACAAGATCAACAGGGACAAGATCGCGACGGCAATTTCCAACGTCCTGACCAAAACGCTTTCGGCCAAATCGTCGGGGGCGGCATGGAATGCCAACACCGGAAAACTGAAGCTGACCTTCAAGCGCCCGAGTCCGGTATTTCCCGCGCTCGCCCTCACCGAAAACATCGAGATCACGGCGCTGGTTTCGCCCGAGAAGCCCGGGGCATCCGACCGGCTGATGCTGTGGGTTTCAAGCCCCGTGATCACGACGCTCGACGAAGGCGTGGGCCCGAAGCTCAGTCTGTCCGAGGAATCCAGCGGCGATGAGGAAGGCGGCGAGCCCAAGGACGACAATGGCTCGGTCGCAGCGCTCGCCAGGGAATTCAAGGGCCAGCGCTGGGACGCCGATAAATCGGTCTGGAAATAACTTCTCAGTTGGTGTTGAGACGGAAGCGCAACGTCTTCGCGCCCGTGAAGGAAACAAAATCGCCCTGCCGCTTCCAGCTCGCCGCATCGGTCAGCGCCGCGACCAGCTCGTCGTCGGCTTGCGCCCGTTCCGGCGGACAGGGCCGATTCTCCATCGCGCCGGCGACGAAGATCACGGTGTTGCCCGCCACCGAAAACTGGCCCTTGCCGCCCTTGCACCAGAGTTCGACGACGACCTCGCCGCTGTCGCCGATCTCCAGCGTCGGCAGCCGCTTCGATCCGGGCTGACGCGCCACGTCCAGTGTCATCTCCAGGCCGAACGGAAAGCCGTCATCGGCGCGGACCGGGCCAGCGCCAACAGCAGCGGCGACGAGCGTCAGCGTAATGGCAGTCTTGTTCCAAATGCGTCCGATTGAAACCATGCGACCTCTCGCAATATCCCGGCGTTCAGCGACGCGCCGTTTTATTGGACGAGCACGGTGTTGGCCAGATCGGCCGCGACAGAACCAGCCCTCGAAAAGCAAATCCCCGCAGGCTGTGCCCGCGGGGATTTTTTGTTTGATCGTGTGAAGCCGCGCCTTATTTCAAGACCAGCATCGTGAACGGATAAACATAGGCCTGCAAGGTCACCAGCACGCCGACGAGGCAGGCCAGCACGATTGAGTGCAGAAACACGTAACGCAGGATCGAACCTTCGTGGCCGTACCAGTTGGTCGCGGTCGAGGCGACGACGATCGATTGCGCGTCGATCATCTTGCCCATGACGCCGCCGGATGAGTTGGCGGCGGCCATCAGGACAGGCGACAAACCGAGCTGTTCGGAAGTGATCTTCTGCAGATTGCCGAACAGCACGTTGGAGGCGGTGTCCGATCCCGTCAGCGCCACGCCTAACCAGCCGAGCAGCGTGCCGAAGAAGGGATACAGCACGCCGGTAGCGGCGAACGCGAGACCGAGCGTTGCGTCGACGCCGGAGAGCCTTGTCAAGGTTCCGATCGCCAGCATCGCCGAGATCGTAATCAGCGAGATCGCGCACAGCTTGATGGTGCGGCCGTATTCCGCAATCATCTTGGCTGGCGAGAAGCCCATCACGAATCCGGAAATGATCGCCGCAATCAGCATGCCGGTTCCTGTGAACGATAGATAGGTGAAGGCAAAGACGGCACGCTCAGGCGTTGGCTTGGCCGCGACCGGCGGCACCTTGTTGATCATCTTGTCGAGATCGGGAATCTCGTAGTTCCAGACAAAGAGCTTGTTCGCCCAGTTCTTGAATTCACCATTGCCCCAGATCAGCATCACCACACAGACAATGATCCACGGCAGTAGCGCGCTCCAGAGTTGCGCCTGGGACAGCGGTGTCTTGTCCATCGGCTGCGGCGCGGTCATCGTCGCGGCGGATTCATCCCTGCCGCGGAGCGCCGGCGACAGCCAGGCTTCCCTGGGCTGCCAGACCTTGAGGAAGAGGATCAGGCAGCCCATCGAAATCAGCGACGCGCCGATATCGACGATCCATGGATTGATGTAGTTCGAAATCACGAATTGCGGGATCGCGAACGATACGCCGGTGACGAGAATGGCCGGCCAGATCGCGATCATTCCGCGCCAGCCCGCGAAGGCCCAGATCAGCCAGAACGGCACGATCAGCGAGAAGAATGGCAATTGGCGTCCGACCATCGCGCCCAGGATATAGGGGTCGAGACCCGTCACCGAAGCGAGCCCCTGGATCGGCGTGCCGAGTGCGCCATAAGCGACCGGTGCGGTGTTGGCAATCAGCGACAGGCCGGAGGCCGCCAGCGGCGAAAAACCGAGCCCGATCAGTACCGCGCCGGTGATCGCGACAGGCGTTCCGAAGCCGGATGCGCCCTCGAAGAATGCGCCGAAGGCAAACGCAATCAGCAACAGCTGCAGCCGGCGATCGGTGGTGACGCCGCCGATGGCGCGCTTCAATAACTCGAACCGTCCGGTCTCGACCGTAATGCGATAGAGGAAAATGACGTTGAGCACGATCCAGCCGATGGGGAAGAAGCCGACCACCACGCCGAGCAGCGATGCCTTGACTGACATGGCGGCAGGCATGGTGTAGATGCCGATCGTGATGACGTTCGCGACGATCAGCGCGATGATGGCCGCGAGGTGCGCCTTGACCTTGCCGCTGGCGATTAACACCAGCAGGGTGACCACTGGGATAGCGGCGGCGATCGTCGACAGCGCCGGGTTACCAAGCGGATTGTAGATTTGATCCCACATTGCGGTTTCTCCCACATTGTTATGGTGCGTTATGCGGCGCGCCGGCCGGCGTGGACCGTCGGCTACGCCTGGCGCGATTGCGGGAGCATCCTTGCAATGCAAAGTTGGGCGAATCTCGCCGCACCAAATCCGCTCACAACCTCGCGAAGTATGATGGCTGCCGCCCCTCGCCGTTACGGCCATGCTAGGGTCTAGCTGGAGGCCGCGACAGGCCGACGCAGGCCATGAGTTCTTCAACTTTAGTCGCACACCCTCAATTCTTGCATTTTTTCAGGGCGTTAAAGCCTTTCTTCCGGAGACGGTAATCTGTGAACAACATTCGCTCGACGCTCGCGACGGTATGGCGCATCGCCGGCCCGTATTTCCGTTCCGAGGATAAATGGGCCGGCCGCGCGCTGCTGGCGGCCGTGATCTCGATCGAACTATCGCTGGTCGCGATCGACGTTCTGCTGAACCAGTGGAATAACCGTTTCTACAACGCGCTTCAGGAGAGAGCGTGGGACAGTTTCGTCAGGGAGATCGGCATCTTTTCGCTGCTGGCGGCGTGCTTCATCGCGCTCGCGGTCTATCAGCTCTACCTCAATCAATGGCTCCAGATCCGCTGGCGGCGCTGGCTGACCGCGCACTATCTCGGCGAATGGCTGGATGGGCCCAATCACTATCGCATGCAATTGCAGGGCGATGCCGCCGATAACCCGGACCAGCGCCTGTCCGACGACGTGAAATTGTTCGTCGAAAGGACGCTGGATATCGGCCTGCAACTGCTGAACTCGGTGGTGACGCTGGCGTCCTTCATCGTGATCCTCTGGGGTCTCTCCGAGGCGGCGCCGCTGCATATCCTCGGCAAGGAGTATGCAATCCCCGGCTATTTGGTGTGGGGGGCGCTGTTCTATGCCATCTTCGGCACGGCGCTGACGCAGTGGATCGGCTCGCCGCTGGTCAGGCTGGATTTCCAGCAGCAGCGTTACGAAGCCGATTTCCGCTTCAACCTGGTGCGGGTGCGCGAAAACTCCGAGCAGATCGCGCTATTGCAGGGCGAGAATGCCGAGCGCGCGCGGCTGTGGGATCGCTTCAATTACGTGGTCGAAAACTGGTACGGCATCATGACCCGGACCAAGCGCCTGACCGCGTTCACCGCCAGTTACTCGCAAGCCGCCGTGGTTTTTCCCTATATTCTGGTGGCACCGGCTTATTTTGCGAGCAAGATCCAGCTCGGAGGACTCTCGCAGACCGCGTCGGCATTCGGCAGCGTGCAGCGGGCGCTGTCAGTCTTCGTCACGATCTACCGCACGATGGCGGAGTGGCGTGCCGTTGTCGCGCGTCTCGACGGATTCGAGATGTCGATTGCCAGCGCCAGGACGCTGGCCACCGAGAGCGGCTCGATCGACGTCGTTGCGTCCGATACCGGCGATGCGATCGAGCTGGAGAAACTTCTCGTGCGGTTGCCGAACGGCAGGCCGCTGGTCTCGGCGGGCGGCATCAGCCTTCTCCCCGGCGAGCAGACGCTCGTTACAGGCCCCTCCGGCTCCGGCAAGTCGACGCTGTTCCGCGCCATCGCCGGCATCTGGCCATTCGGAACCGGCTCGATCTCGATTCCTGCAAATGCGTCACTCATGATGCTGCCGCAACGCCCCTATTTCCCGGTCGGATCGCTGCATGCGGCGATCGTGTATCCCGGCGAACCGGAAAATGTTGGTCCGGACCGGGTCAGCGAGGTTCTCATCCAGGTCGGACTGCCGCAGCTCGCCTCTCGGTTGGAGGAGGAAGGGCACTGGAACCGGACGCTCTCGCTCGGCGAGCAGCAGCGTCTTGGGCTGGCACGCGCGCTGTTGCACGCGCCGAAATACCTGTTCCTGGACGAAGCGACCGCGTCGCTCGATGAGCCCTCTGAAGCGGCGTTGTACAAGCTGCTCGCGGAGAAATTGACGGCGACCACCATTGTGTCGATCGGTCATCGCTCGACGCTGGACGCTTTCCATCAGCGCAACATTACCCTCGTCCGCGACGGCGATCGCTTCGCGCTGAAGGAGGCCCAGAGCGCCGCACCAGCCAAATAGCCCGATCTGAATCTGTAACCACCGCTCGGGCCGCCAATCCCACTTCATTTGGAGCAAAACGAAACGGGCGGCAGATCGCTCTGCCGCCCCCTCGATATCAAGCGGAAGAACTTACTTCAGGTTGGTGATCGCGGTCAGGTCAGCCGAGAGCTTGGCGATACCGGTCGCGCCGCACCAGTTTGACTCGAAGCCACCCGGGTTGATCCCGGAGACGCTGCCAGCGGTTGCAACACGGGCGGTGTAGTCGCTGGTAAAGGCGTTGCAGGCACCCTTCGAGAGGTTGGTGTCCGAGTAGCGCAGATCCAGCGTGAACACCTTGTAGGTGAAGCCGACGCCGACGTTCCAGGTGTTGTAGCTCGGCTCAGGAATGCCGGCCGGGAAGGCCGGGGTGCCGTAGAAGGCGTCCGAGGTGCCGAGCCACTGACGGCCGAACTCACCCGAGATGTACATACCGACGCCGGAGGAGCCGAAGATCGTGCCGGGCGCGGTCCACTTGGCGGTGACCGAAGCGTAGTTGCCCCAGGCGCCGAGGTTCAGGAAGTTCGGCGAATAGTACTCGTTGGCGCCGATCTGGAATTGGTCGTTGATGATCACGTTGACCTTGGCATAGCCCTCATAAAAGCTGGCGCTCTTCTTGGCGAAGTTGCCATTGATCGGAAGGCCCAAGGTGACGGGATCGGAATTGCCAAGCGGGCTAACGGCGCAACTCGCATCCGAGCCGGGAATGCCCGAACCGGGGACCGCGAACGCGTTGAAGCAAGTGCCACCCGGATAGAGATAGCCCCAGACACCGAAGTCGAAGGCGAACATGCCGACGGTCGGACGGATACCGCCGTAGATGTCGATTTCAGCCGCAGCACGGTTGGGGAATGAAATGCTCTCGCCCGCGGCGCCGATATAGAGCTGGACGTCCTTGGTGACGTTGTATCGCGGCTCGAAATAAGCGGCGACTGACGGTTTATGGTTGGATTGGGTGATGCCGCGGAAGACGTAATCGCTCATGAGCGCGCTGCCGAATGCGAAATCCCAGGGCTCGAAGGCCGGCGGCGGCGGCGCCTTCACGGCCTTCACAGCGATGTCCGCGGCCAGTGCCGACCCAGATACCATTGCCAGCGCCGTTGCTAACAAAGTCAGTTTCTTCATGACGATCCCCATCACTTTCCAAAAAACAGCCCAGCTCCGGCGGCCCCCAAGGACGAGCGATAACTGACTGCAACCAAAATGCCGCAGCCAATCTGGAACGCGCTCACCATCCAGTGAAGCCAAAATGACAAGCATGTGCTGACTTTTTAGGCGTTCTGCCGTTTTCGCAAAATGTTGTTGGTGGGTGTTGCATTCCCACCACAATTTTGGCGGCCCCGGTTGGGGCACATCTGGAGCCGAGGAAGCGTGGCTGCTGCCTGGGTGTTGGAGCCTTGGGCGAATCACGAAAGAAGCCGCAGCGGCCAGCGCTGCGGCTTCTTGAATCGCGCGGAGAAAATGCGTCGAATAAGAGGCTAGTGCTGCTCGCCTCCGTCCGACGAACCGCTCCATGACGGGCTTGACGCTGCCGGGCTGGGGGTCGCCCAACTCGGGGGCGGGGCAGCCTCGGGCTCGGGGGGAGTTGCAGCCGGGGCCGGAGCCTTGGGAGCTGCGGGCTTCCTCGTCGCAACGCTCTTCTTGGCTGCCTTCTTCGGAGCTGCTTTTTTCGGAGCGGTCTTCTTGGAGGCGGCCTTCTTGGCAGACTTTTTCTTGGCAGATTTCTTCGCAGATTTCTTCGCGAATCGCTTGGCGGATTTCTTCGCAGCCTTCTTCGCCGATTTCTTGGCGGCCTTCCTTGATGATTTCTTCGCGGATTTCTTCTTCGCCATTACAGCCTTTTTGGCTTTCTTGGCCTTCTTGCCCTTTTTGCTCTTTTTCGCTTTAGCCATCGTGATCCTCCTGTTGCCGTGATTCACGTCTGTCGAGCGCTTCGAATAGTCCGCTTAGCTAGATCGGGACGACGCTTCTTCGAAGCGCCCTCCCGCTCTACCCTTCGTCTGAGCATGATCTTGTGGAAAACCGGTACCCACTTTTCCGGATCATGCTCGAGGGCCGATCGATCAATTCAATCCTGGCCGGGGACCTCCTGTCGCCCAATCGAGAAGCTCAATCGTGTGCACCACAGGAACTGACGTACCGCTGGCAATCTGAACCATGCATCCAATATTGCCCGCAGCGATCATGTCCGGTTTGACTGTCGCAATATTGGCGACCTTTCGATCGCGCAATCTGCTCGCAATGTCGGGCTGGAGAATGTTGTAGGTCCCCGCCGAACCGCAACACAAATGGCTCTCGGGTACATCTTTCACCACGAATCCATTCTTGGAAAGCAATTCTTTCGGAAGCTGTGTGATTTTCTGTCCGTGCTGGAGCGAACAAGCCGAGTGATAGGCGACCGTGACGTCGCTTTGCAGACGCGTTGGATGCAGATCGATGCCGGCGACAAACTCCGTGACGTCCTTTGCCAGCGCGGAAATTCTTGCCGCCGCAGCCGCGAAATCGCGGTCTTCGCGCAATAGGAAACCGTAGTCCTTGATGACAGTGCCACACCCCGACGTTGTCACCAGGATAGCGTCGAGGCCATTCTGTTCCGCTTCCTTCTGCCACGCCGCGATGTTGGCCCGGGCGCGCCCCAGCGCGTCGCCATCATCCCCGAGATGATGGGTGAGCGCGCCGCAGCATTGCTCGTCCTTGACCAGCACCACCTCGATGCCGTGGCGCGTCAGCACATTGATGGCGGCCTGATTGATGCGGGGCGCCAGCACCTGCTGCGCGCAGCCCTGCAGCAGCGCGACGCGCCCGCGCCGCGTGCCGATGGCGGGGAAAACGCTTCCGCCCGATGGCCCGCGCGCCGGCAGGCTGTTCGGCGCCAGCGCCAGCATTGCCTTGATTCGCCGCAAAATGGTCGGGGACGCCGCCGCTTTCGGTGTCGGCAGCAGGGCCGCAAACGGCCGGCCGAGCCGTGCCAGGATCATGCTGGTGCGAAACAGTCCGGGGTTCGGCAACACCCGGGCCAGTACCGCGCGCAACGCCCGCTCCGCCAATGGCCGGCGATACTGCTTTTCGATCCTGACCCGCGCCTGGTCGACGAGATGCATGTAGTTCACGCCCGATGGGCAGGTGGTCATGCAGGCGAGGCAGGAGAGGCAGCGATCGATATGCTTGACCACCTCGGCCGTCGGCGGCTTGTCCTTCTCGAGCATCTCCTTCATCAGGTAGATCCGGCCGCGCGGGCTGTCGAGCTCGTCGCCGAGCAGCACATAGGTCGGGCAGGTCGCGGTGCAGAATCCGCAATGTACGCAGGCGCGCAGGATCTTGTCGGCTTCGGCGATGTCGGGATCGGCCAATTGCGCGAGGCTGAATTCGGTTTTCATGTCGGCCCTCCCCGCGTCAACCGGCCGCGGTTGAGGATGTTCTTGGGATCAAAACTCAGGCGAACCCGCTCGCTTAAGCTCGCGAGCCCCGCCGGCTGCGGGTGAAATACATCGACATTGCGCCGGACCTGTTCGGAGGCACGAATCAATGTGGCGTGGCCACCCGTGGCGTCGACGCGCTGACGCACCAGCGCAGCTAGCGCATCCGGCTTGGGCGGCAGCGCCGCCCAGATCAGCCCGCCGCCCCAATCATATATCACATCTCCCCCGGTATCCCGCGCCAGCGCCTGACCAAGCGCGCCGCCGGTGGCGGGCGGACAGACGATCCGCCACACCGGCCATGCGCCCAGCGCGCCATTGGGCGCAAACGGCTCGACGTTGCGGACTAAACTCCAGATCGAAAGCGAGGCGGCATCCTCCAGAATCTCGACTGTGCCAAATGGCGCCAAACTCTTGCTGAGCGACGCCGCCCGATGCGTAGCCGACGCCGCAATGCCTTCCAGCCGCAGCAAGGTTACAGCCTGCCCGGCCGACCCAAGGTCGGACAAGGCGCCCGCCGAGGGCCGAAACGCCGAATTCGGCAGGTGCGCCGCGCCCGAGACATCGAAAGGAGAGCCCAGCGCCGCCGTCATCGCCCGGTTTGCGGTGAGATCATCCAGTCCCCGCAGCACCAGCGTGCGCTCGCTCTCGGGCTTGGGCATCACCTTCAGCGTCACTTCGGTCATGACCGCGAGCGTGCCCCACGAACCCGCCAGCAATTTGCAGAGATCGTAGCCGGTGACGTTCTTCACCACTCGTCCGCCGGTTTTAAAACTGTCCCCGAATCCGGACACCGCATGGGCACCGAGGAGGTGGTCGCGGGCACCGCCGGCCTTGATGCGGCGCGGCCCGGCGAGACCAGCGCCTATCATGCCGCCGATGGTACCGATGGCGGGTGTCCCGAGCAGCACGGAAGTATCGATCGGCTCGAAGGCGAATTGCTGGTTCTTGGCATCGATCAGCGATTGCACATCGGCCAGCGGCGCGCCGGCCTGCACCGTGATGATCAATTCGTTCGGTTCGTAGGCCGTAACCGCATTCAAGTCGGACAGATCGAGCAGCGCATTGGTCGCCATCGGCTGGCCGATCTGCCGCTTACTGCCATGGCCGATGATTTCCAGCGGCTGTTCGCTCGCGATCGCCGCCCGCACCACCTGCTCGACGTCCTTGGCATCACGTACTTTGGAAGTGTCCACGATATTGAATCAAGCTCCGGTTGGCCGATCGTCCGCGAATGCAGACGGTCCAGTAGACGCAGACGCGCGCGTTGACAACAAGCCCCGTCGGGCTGCCGACGCCCCTCTACGCCGGCTATCGCAAACTGGTTTATGACCTCTCATTTTATCCGCCTCGCGCCAGGTCCCGGCGCGATCTTGAGGTCGCGCATCGACAACGACTTCAGCTTTGGCTCGCTGGTCAGGACAGCCTTCACCGCGCGGCCCGACGCGCGATCGGTTACCTTTGCCGCCGGACCGCCGGGCGGAGGCATCCAGCGATCCCCCCACTGCGACAGCGCATATATGGTCGTGAACAGATCGATGCCCTTCTCGTCGAGATGATATTCGGCGCGGGCCCGCTGTTCGCCTTCCCTGTATTCCACGCGTTTCAGGATCCCGGCCTCGGTCAGCGTCTTCAGCCGGGCGCTCAGGACACCGCGGCCGCATTTGAGCGCGCGCGCAAAATCATCGAACCTGCGGACGCCGTAAATCGCCTCGCGCAGCACCAGCAGCGTCCATTTCTCGCCCAGCACGTCGAGCGCCCTTTTGATCGAGCAGCTCTCGAGATCGTAGTGGAATCGTTCAGGCTCCATGGTCAACCCATAGCTGGGTTTGACAAATAGACCTAGAATCTACATTCTAAGTTCGTACTCAGTATCTATCCATCTGCAACACTGGTTCGATCAGCGAGGAAGGCCAATGAAAATTACGGTGACGTTGTCATGAGCAAGGGCAACGCGGCAGCAGTTCCCGGCTTGACCCACTTGTTCACAATGCGGGCTGCGCTTGGCGCCCGGCTGGACGGGGGGGACGCCCCATTGGGGCGCCGGGTGTACAATGCCGCTTCCGGAGGCGAATTCGCCGGCGCGCGTTTGCGCGGTGCGGTCGTGCCCGGGTCGGCGGATTGGATGTTGATCCGCAAGGACGGCTCGATGGTGATCGATGCTCGGGCGATCCTGCAGACCGACGACGGCGCCACAATCCACATGACCTATGCCGGGCGCGCCATCTTCCCGGCGGACGTGCTGGATGACGTGCGCGATCCGGCCCGGCGGCATCTGGTCGACCCAGCCCGCTACTACTTCAGGACTACTCCGTTGTTTGAAACCGGCGCGGAAGCCTATGCCTGGTTGAACGACGTCGTCTGCGTGGCCGCCGGACAGCTAACCGGGCCGGGCCTCAACTACGAGGTGTTCCAGGTCGGGTGACCGTGGTCATAGAGGCGAGGCTGCCTGCTCAGAATCGTGGGAGCTCAGGGAACGCCAGCTTGCCGCCATGCACATGCACGCGGCCGAGTTCGGCACAGCGATGCAGGGTCGGAAACACCTTGCCCGGATTGAGCAGGCCCTGCGCGTCAAAGGCGCATT
>JBJMTR010000226.1:0-3203 GCA_045811565.1 Bradyrhizobium sp. | reverse complement strand
CGGCTTCCTCGGCCGGGCGGGCCGCGGCATGATCGCCAGCAGCGCGCCGCAATGGCTGATGGTCGCGGGCGCGGTCATTGCCTCGGCCTCGCCCTCGGCGGTGTCCTGGCTCTATTTCGCCAACCGTCTGCTCGAACTGCCGCTCGGCATCGTCGGCGTCGCCATGGGTACCGTGCTGGTTCCGGAAATGACGCGCGCGTTGCGTCGCGACGATCCGACCGCAATTGCCCATGCCGAATCGCGCGGCCTCGAACTCGCGGTTGGATTGGCCTTGCCGGCCACGCTGGGCTTGATCGTGCTCGCCGAGCCGATCGTGCGTATCTTGTTCGAGCATGGCGCGTTCACCGCAAGCGACAGCGCGGCGACCGCGCACGCCTTGATGTGGCTTTCGCTCGGCTTGCCCGCGCATGTGCTCGTCAAGGCCTTGTCGCCGGCGTTCTTTGCGCGCGAGGATACGTTCACGCCGCTCATTGCGACGCTCCAGGCAATCGTGATCGCGATCGGCTCGGCATTCTTGCTGGACTCCCTGTTCGGTGCAGCCGGCATCGCCGCCGCTATTGCGCTGGGGGCCTGGAGCAATGCATTCTTCCTGGTCTGGAAAGGTGTGGCGACATTTGGCTTTTCGATCGACGCTGCCGCTCGCCGGCGGCTGCCGCGCATTTTCGCAAGCGGACTGGGAATGGGTGCAGCGTTGTGGCTGGCAACGAAGCTCATGCCCCTGGCGGCCGGCGCGCATGGTCTCGCGCAGGCGATGGCGTTGGTTGTTCTGATCAGCGGCGGGATGACTGTTTACGGCCTGTTTCTGAGGTTTTTCGGCGTCACCGGCTGGCGCCAGACGGTTAATGCGATCAGGCAAAACCACGTCGCCTGACTTGCGCGCTCAGGGCTTGCGTGGCAAACGACGGCCCCAAATCGGGCAATTCTCTGGGAAGCTGACAAATGGCTTTTGTGGAACGGGTTTTTTCCGGCGTCCAGCCGACAGGTAATCTGCATCTCGGCAATTACCTCGGCGCGATCGTCAATTTCGTGAAGATGCAGCAAACCCATAACTGCATCTATTGCGTCGTCGACATGCACGCGCTGACCCAGCCCGTTTCGGTTTGGGGCGGCCCGGCCGAACTCGCGCGCAATACCCGCGAGGTCACCGCGGCCTTCATCGCCGCCGGCATCGATCCGCAGAGGCACATCGTGTTCAACCAGAGCCAGGTTGCCGGTCACGCCGAGCTGACCTGGCTGTTCAACTGCGTGGCGCGGGTCGGCTGGCTGAGCCGCATGACGCAGTTCAAGGAGAAGGCCGGCAAGGATCGTGAGAACGCCTCGGTGGGACTCTACGACTATCCGGTGCTGATGGCGGCCGACATTCTGCTGTATCGCGCCACTCACGTGCCGGTCGGCGAGGACCAGAAGCAACACCTCGAACTGTCCCGCGACATCGCCCAGAAGTTCAACAGCGACTTCGTCGACTCGATCCGCGGCCACGGCTTCAATGACGGGTTGTTCTTCCCGCAGCCCGAGCCGCTGATCACGGGTCCCGCGACGCGAGTGATGTCGCTGCGCGACGGCACCAAGAAGATGTCGAAATCGGATTCGTCGGATAATTCGCGGATCAATCTCACCGACGATGCCGACACCATCGCGCAGAAGATCCGCAAGGCAAAGACCGATCCGGAGCCGCTGCCGTCGGAGGAAAAAGGCCTGGAGGCGCGTCCCGAGGCCGACAATCTGGTCGGCATCTATGCGGCGCTTGCGGGCCGCAGCAAAGCCGAGGTGCTCAGAGAATTCGGTGGTGGGCAGTTCTCCAGCTTCAAGAATGCGCTGGTGGAACTTTGCGTCGCAAAACTCTCGCCGATCGCCGCCGAGATGAAACGGCTGGTCGCCGATCCCGGCCATGTCGATGCAATCCTGATCGACGGCGCTAATCGCGCCCGCAGCATCGCCGACGAAACCATGCGCGCGGCAAAGGATATCGTCGGGTTCATCCGCCCGCGCTAACGGCGTTTTCGAACGAAATCGTGCCCGCACGTCGATCGCGGGGCGGGGACCGGTTCGCGTGACGAAAACGCGTCAAAGATTGGAACATTGCACAAACGTGTAACGACAGGCCGCTTGTCGAAAGCGGCCGGGCCGTGGCAGCATGCGTCGGTTTGGCGCAGCACCGGGACATGCATGACCACCCAGCGACGGAGCTACGAGACGGGTCACAAGCCAAAATGCCTTGTGATCGTGGACGACAGTGCGGAGTGGGACCGCGCCGTCTATTACGCCAGCCGCTGGGCGATCCGGGTTGGCGGCGGCGTCGTGATGTTGCGGGTCATCGAAACCGAAGACCAGAACCAGCAGTGGCTGGGAGTTGCCGACATCATGCGCGCCGAGGCGGAGGAAGCCGCCAATGAGGCGCTCGACCGCGCCGCCGGCCGCGCCAACGGCATCGCCGCGATCACACCGGAGCGGGTGATCCGCGAAGGCGATCCCACCGAGCAGATCCTCGAGGTCATCGACCAGGACGTCGATATCTCGATCCTGGTGCTCGCGGCCAATCCCGGCCCCGAAGGCCCCGGGCCGATCATCACCACGATGGCCAAGACGATGGGCGCGTTCCCGATACCGGTCACCATCGTGCCCGGCGGTTTGAGCGACGAGGAGGTCGACGCACTGTCCTAAGTCATTGATACGGCCCAGGAACCCGCCGGCCCGGCCCTTGATCCGTGCGTTCGGCGTTGCCATCTGCTAAGGGAACCTCACGCGCCGGCCTTGAACCGGCGACGCCGGAGAAAACCAATGTTCATCCAGACCGAAGCAACCCCCAATCCCGCCACCCTCAAATTTATCCCGGGCCGCGCCGTACTCGATACCGGCACGATGGAATTTTCCAGCCGCGAAGCCGCTTCGCGGTCGCCGCTGGCCGAACGGCTGTTCGCGGTGCCGGGCGTCACCGGCGTGTTCTATGGCTCCGACTTCGTCACAGTGACCAAGGCGGACGGCGACTGGCAGCATTTGAAGCCGGCAATCCTCGGTGCCATCATGGAGCACTATATGTCCGGCGCGCCGCTGCTCGCCGACGGCACGGTCGGCAGCGACGAGGCCGGCGATGAGGCAAGCGAGTTCTTCAATGAACAAGACGCCGAGACGGTTGCGACGATCAAGGATCTGATCGAGACGCGCGTGCGCCCGGCCGTGGCCAATGACGGCGGTGACATCACCTT
>JBJMTR010000225.1:0-4496 GCA_045811565.1 Bradyrhizobium sp. | reverse complement strand
TTCTGCCGGCCGAATGCCGCGCCGACTTACGCTCCGCCCGGATAATTCGGGCTTTCGCGCGTAATGGTAACGTCGTGGACGTGGCTTTCGCGCAAGCCGGCGCCGGTGATGCGCACGAACTGCGCCTTCGCATGGAATTCGGCGAGGTTTCGCGCGCCGACATAGCCCATCGCCGCGCGCAAGCCGCCGGCGAGCTGATGCATGACGTTGCCGACCGGGCCCTTATAGGGCACCTGACCCTCGATACCCTCGGGCACCAGTTTCAGCGTGTCCTTGATGTCCTGCTGAAAGTAGCGGTCGGCTGAGCCGCGCGCCATTGCGCCGACCGAACCCATGCCGCGATAGGCCTTGTAGGAACGGCCCTGCCACAAAAACACTTCGCCCGGCGTCTCATCGGTGCCGGCGAGCAGCGAACCGACCATCGCGATGTCGGCGCCGGCTGCGAGCGCTTTTGCCAGATCGCCGGAATATTTGATGCCGCCGTCGGCGATCACGCGCACGTTGGCTTTCTTCGCGGCTTCGACCGCATCCATGATCGCGGTGAGCTGCGGCACGCCGACGCCGGCGACAATGCGGGTGGTGCAGATCGAGCCCGGCCCGATGCCGACCTTGATCGCGTCGGCGCCGGCATCGATCAGCGCCTGCGCGCCTTCCTGGGTGGCGATATTGCCGGCGATGACCTGCACGGCGTTGGACAGCCGCTTGATCCGGTTGACGGCTTCGAGCACGCGGGAGGAATGGCCGTGCGCGGTATCCACCACGATCAGGTCGACGCCGGCATCGATCAGCCGCTCGGTGCGTTCGTAGCCACCCTCGCCGACCGTAGTCGCGGCCGCGACGCGCAGCCGGCCATGCGGGTCTTTTGAGGCCAGCGGATGCGCGACGGCCTTTTCCATGTCCTTCACGGTGATCAGGCCGACGCAGCGATACTGATCATCGACGACCAGCAGCTTTTCGATACGATGCTTGTGCAGCATCCGCTTGGCCTCGTTCTGGCTGACGTCTTCGCGCACCGTGACAAGGTTTTCATGCGTCATCAGCTCCGAGACTTTTTGCCTGGGGTCGGTCGCAAAACGCACGTCGCGGTTGGTGAGAATGCCGACCAGTTTTCCCGGCACGTTCTTGCCGGCGCCGGTAACTACGGGAATGCCGGAGAAGCCGTGGTCTTTCATCACGGCCAACGCGTCTGACAATGTGGCGTCGGGTCCGATGGTCAGAGGGTTAACCACCATCCCCGATTCATATTTCTTGACCTGCCGCACCTGGGCCGCTTGCCCGTCAGGATCGAAATTGCGATGGATCACGCCGATGCCGCCCGCCTGGGCCATGGCAATCGCCATGCGTGCTTCCGTGACGGTGTCCATCGCAGACGCGATGATTGGGATGTTGAGCGGAATGGCGCGGGTGACCTGGGAGCGGATATCGGCCTCGGAAGGAAGGATGTCCGAAAGACCAGGTTTCAGAAGCACGTCGTCGAACGTGTAGGCTTCGCGGAGCCCCTGAAGTCCCTGCACCGTTGCCATTGCCAACTCCTTTCGGCGGCCGTCCGCCGCAGTATGATTTACGGATGAACGACGTCTTCGGCGAAGCTATCGGCATCGCCGTCGATTCGAAGCCCATCGGTGGGGTTGACGCTGTTCGATAGCATGGCAGGACGCCGAATCAAAGGGTTTGCCAGCCATGCACAGGCTTTTTGCGAGCCTCAGCGCCAATAAACGGGCGCAGCGGACCGGACTGGCTCTCCGCAAATGGCGCCGGTGTCACGCAGGATTTAGGTGGTTTGGCAAGTTCCGCAATAGCCGGGGTGACAAGTGGATGATACAGCCCCCTCGTCCGCCGCTTTTTGCTCCCCGATCTCGATGAACAAACAACGCCTGATCCCGCTCATCGTGGCTACCGCCCTGTTCATGGAGAACATGGATTCCACGGTCATTGCGACCTCGCTGCCGGCGATCGCCGCCGATATCGGCACCAGCCCGCTGACGCTGAAGCTCGCGATCACCTCCTATCTCTTGTCGCTCGCGGTTTTCATCCCGGCGAGCGGCTGGACCGCCGACCGTTTTGGCGCGCGTATGGTATTTGCGATCGCGGTTGGCGTGTTCATGCTGGGATCGATTGGATGCGCGCTATCTTCCTCCGTGACGGATTTCGTGATCGCGCGCATCTTGCAGGGTCTCGGCGGCGCGATGATGACGCCGGTCGGAAGACTGGTGCTGCTGCGTTCGATCGACAAGAGTGCGCTGGTCAACGCGATGGCGTGGGTCACGGTGCCGGCACTGATCGGCCCGGTGATCGGGCCGCCGCTCGGCGGCTTTATCACCACCTATCTCTCCTGGCACTGGATCTTCCTGATCAACATCCCGATCGGCCTGCTCGGCATCTTCATGGCGCTGAAGTACATCGATCCGATCAAGAGCGACGATCCGGAGCGTTTCGATCTCAAGGGGCTGGTGCTCGCGGGAATCGGGCTTGCCGGCATCGCCTTCGGTCTCTCCGTCGCCGGCCTCAATCTCTTGCCATGGACTATCGTCGCCGGGCTCGTCGGGATGGGCTCAATCTCGATGACGCTCTACGTCATGCACGCGAAGCGAACAGGATCGCCCGTGCTGGATTTTTCGATGCTGCGGCTGACGACGCTGCGCGCCAGCATCATCGGCGGGTTCATGTTCCGCCTCGGCATCGGCGCGCTGCCATTCCTGTTGCCGCTGTTGATGCAGGTCGGTTTCGGCCTGTCGCCGTTCCAGTCGGGACTCGTGACATTTGCCTCCGCCGTGGGCGCCATGGGTATGAAGACGCTGGCCGCTCGAATCATCCGCACCTTCGGCTTCCGCAACCTGATGACGGTCAACGCCATCGTCAGTTCGGTCTTTCTTGCCGCGTGTGCGCTGTTCACGGTCACGACCCCGCTGCTGTTGATCATGATCATCCTGGTGGTCGGCGGCTTCTTCCGGTCGCTGCAGTTCACCGCGATCAACACCGTTGCTTATGCCGAAATCGAGCCGGCGCGGATGAGCCGCGCCACCACGCTGGTCAGCGTCAACCAGCAGCTGGCAATTTCCGCTGGCGTCGCCGTAGGTGCGTTCTCGGTGGAGACGACGATGCTGTGGCACCACGCCACCGAACTGAACGCGGGCATGTTCGCGCCGGCTTTCCTGGTGGTCTCGATCATCTCGGCGGCGTCGGCCTGGTTCTTCTGGCAGATGCCCGACGATGCCGGCCACGAAATTTCAGGCCGCAAGGCGGTCGAGATTTCCAGCCGCAAGGGCGCGGCCAAGGCTGCGGCAAAGGCGGCAAGCGAGACGACGCAGGATGCGAGGGACCAGCGGCTGGGGTGACTCCCCGTCATTGCGCACCAACGGGTCCTAAACGTCCGACTTCGGCCTGCCGCGAAATCCCGTCGCCAGCAAATAGCGTTCGGAGGAATCCTGTCGGCTCGAGGCCGGCTTGACGTGCTTTACGCCTGAAAAATCGCGTTTCAACTGCGCCAATAACTGGGCGTCCGCGCCGCTCTGAAACACCTTTGCCAAAAACGTCCCGCCGGGATTGAGCACGTCAGAGGCAAACGCCGCCGCACTCTCAACAAGGCCGATCATGCGCAACTGATCAGTCTTGCGGTGGCCCGTTGTGTTCGCGGCCATATCGGACATCACGACATCGGCGCGGCCACCGATCATCGCGATCAGTTTCGCCGGTACGTCCTCGGCCAGGAAATCAAGTTGCGCGAAGGCGACGCCCGGGATCTCCGGCATCTCTAGCAGGTCGATCGCGATGACCTTACCCTTGCCGTCAGCCGCACCGACGCGTTTTGCCGCAATCTGACTCCAGCCGCCGGGCGCGGCGCCGAGATCGACCACCGTAAGCCCGGGCTTGAGCAAGCGATACTTGTCGTCGATCTCGATCAGCTTGAAGGCCGCGCGCGAACGATATCCTTCGCGCCTCGCCTGCACGACGTAGGGATCATTGAGCTGCCGTTCCAGCCAGAGCTTTGAGGAGAGTTTTCGCTTCCCACCGCTCTTGACCGTGACGTGCAGCCGCCCGGTTGAGTCTTTCGCCATATCGATGCTTGCTTGACTAGATGATTTCGTCACCAACGGCCTCATGGTTCGAGATGCACGGCTTCGCCGCGCTCCTCACCATGAGGGCTTGGTAGACCTCATCCTGAGGAGCGGCGTAAGCCGCGTCTCGAAGGATGAAGCCACCGAACTGCAAATGCTCTAGCACGCCCTGAGCGCGCCGTCCTCGCGCATCATCTCAACCAGCATGCCCTCACGCAGCCCGCGGTCGGCGACCCGCAGGCGCGGCAGCGGGAACGCGTTGCGGATCGCATCGAGAATGGCGCAGCCCGCCAGCACGAGGTCGGCGCGCTCGACGCTGATGCAATTATTGTCGGCGCGCTGCTGATAGTTCATGCGAAGCAGGCGCGCGGTGGTCGCGGTGATATCGGTGTTGTTCATCCAGATGCCATCGATGCGCCGGCGGTCGTATCGCGCCAGTTT
>JBJMTR010000224.1:0-6345 GCA_045811565.1 Bradyrhizobium sp. | reverse complement strand
TCCTCCGGCGCGATCCTGTCCTACATCATGTGCCACGCGATGAACCGTTCCTTCATCTCGGTCATCCTCGGCGGTTTCGGCGGCGAGACCGCCGTGGTAGCCGGCGGCACCGGCGAACAGAAGCCGGCAAAACTCGGTTCGGCCGACGACGCCGCCTTCATCATGAAGAACGCCTCCAAGGTCATCATCGTGCCCGGCTACGGCATGGCGGTGGCGCAGGCCCAGCATGCATTGCGCGAAATGGGCGACGTCCTGAAGAAGGAAGGCGTCGAGGTGAAATATGCGATCCATCCGGTTGCCGGCCGCATGCCCGGCCACATGAACGTGCTGCTGGCCGAGGCCAATGTGCCCTATGACGAGGTGTTCGAGCTCGAGGACATCAACTCCGAATTCGCCCAGGCCGACATCGCCTTCGTGATCGGCGCCAACGACGTCACCAACCCTGCCGCCGAGGAAGACAAGTCCTCGCCGATCTACGGCATGCCGGTCTTGCAGGTGTGGAAGGCGGGCACCGTGATGTTCATCAAGCGCTCGCTGGCCTCGGGCTATGCCGGCATCGACAATCCCTTGTTCTATCGCGACAACACCATGATGCTGCTCGGTGATGCCAAGAAGGTGACTGAAAACATCGTCAAGGCGATGTGAGCCGCCTGGACGGAATTGATGACCACCCTGAAATGGCTCCTGATCGTCGTTTCAGTCGGGTATATCGGCGGCCTTGCCGTGCTGTTCTTGAAGCAGCGGTCGATGCTGTTTCCGATACCCACGGTCGCGCGCGTCGCCCCGGGAGCCGCCGCCCTTCCCGAGGCTGAAGAGCACGTTCTGAACACGGCCGATGGCGAACGGGTCATCGTCTGGCACGTTCCGGCCAAGCCTGGCCGCCCCGTGATCCTTTACTTTCCCGGCAACGGCGATTTTCTCGCCGGCAGCGTCAGCCGCTTTCGGGCCATGACGTCAGACGGCACCGGTCTCGTTGTACTGTCCTATCGGGGGTATGCCGGCTCAAGCGGAGCCCCGAGCGAGTGGGGCATTTTGCAGGACGCCGCGGCCGCCTATGCCTTTACGTCGGCGCGCTATGCGACGCAGCGCATCGTCGCCTGGGGGTTTTCGCTCGGCACCGGCGTCGCCGTGGCGCTGGCGGCGGAGCATTCGATCGGCAAATTGATCCTGGAAGCGCCTTATACCTCGGCCTTGGACGTCGCCGGTGCGCTTCCGCTTCTGCGCTTCGTGCCGGTGCGCTTGTTGATGCGCGATCAGTTTCGCTCTGACCAGCGCATTGCGCAGGTCAGTGTGCCGCTGCTCACCATGCACGGCGAACTCGATTCCGTGATTCCGATCACCGCCGGCGAGCGTTTGTTCGCGCTGGCGCGTGAACCGAAACAATTCGTCCGCTTTGCGGAAGGCGGGCACGACGATCTGGACAGGTTTGGCGCGGTGGAAACCGCGCGAAAATTCATTAACGCCGCGAAGGGCTGACGGCTGCGATTCTCTGGCGCATAATCCGTTCATGATCGAAGGATTTGGTGCATGAGCGCACACGGACCGATGCCGCGTTCGGCATGGATGTTCCCGGCGCTGGCGGTGCTGCTGTTTGCCGCCGCCAGCTGGCTCGGGCTGACGTTCACGCCGTCGGCCGGCGGACTTTTGTTTGCGGCAATTTTGCTTATCATTCTCTTCGGCACAGTGTTCGCGGCCGTTCATCATGCGGAGGTGATTGCCGAGCGGATCGGCGAGCCCTACGGCACGCTGCTGCTGACGCTCGCGGTCACCATCATCGAAGTCGCGCTGATCGCGACCATCATGCTCGGCGACAAGCCGGTACCCACATTGGCGCGCGATACCGTATTTGCGGTGGTGATGATCGTCTGCAACGGCCTGGTCGGCCTCTGTATCTTCATCGGCGGGCTGCGCTATCGCGAGCAGGATTTCCAGGTCACCGGCGCCAACCTTTATCTCAGCGTGCTATCGGTGCTGGCGGCCATTACCCTGATCATGCCGAATTATACCTTGACCGCGCCTGGCCCGATCTACTCGGCGGCCCAGCTTGGCTTCGTCAGCCTGGCCACGCTGATGCTCTATGGCGTCTTTCTCTATACCCAGACCATCCGGCATCGCGACTATTTCATCAACGCGGCCGCCGGCACCGGCACCAAACCCTCGGAGATGTCCAACCGGATGCTGGCGGTGAGCATCGCGTTGCTGCTCGTCTCCTTGCTCGCGGTGGTACTGCTGGCGAAGAAGTTTTCGCAAGTCGTCGACGTCGGGACCGCCATGATCGGCGCGCCGCCGGCCTTCGCCGGCGTGCTGGTGGCGGCCTTGATCCTGCTGCCGGAGAGCATCGCGGCCATCGGAGCCGCCCGCAACAACGACCTGCAGAAGAGCATCAATCTTGCGCTGGGCTCATCGCTCGCGACCATCGGACTGACCATCCCTGCGGTCGCGATCGCCGCCTACGCGCTCGAGAAGCAGCTGGTACTCGGGCTCAATGGCCAGGGCATGGTGTTGCTGCTGTTGACGTCCTTTCTCAGCATGCTCACCTTCGGCACCGGTCGCACCAATATCCTGTTCGGATTGGTGCATATGGTGGTGTTTGCCGTGTTCGTGTTCCTGGTATTCGTGCCGTGATCGCTCGGAAGGCCTGGGGTAGGGCGCTCGCTGCTTCGCTGCTGTTCGTTGTGCCGCAGGATGCGCACGCGGCCACGCTGGACGGCGCCGCGATGCGCTGGCCGTTCGCATTGCCCTTTGCCGGCTTGCTGCTGTCGATCGCGCTCGGGCCGCTGCTGTTTCCAAAGCTCTGGCATACGCATTACGGAAAGATCGCCGCGGCCTGGTCGATCCTGACGCTGGCCTCGATCGGCTGGTTTGCCGGCGGCGCGGCGATGTCGGCGGCCTTCATTCACGCCATGCTGGCGGAGTATTTGAGTTTCATCGTCCTTTTGTTTGCGCTCTACACGGTCGCGGGCGGGATCCTCGTTAACGGCGATATCAGGGCGACGCCGCGGAATAACGCCGCCATCCTTGCGCTCGGCACCGCGATCGCCAGCATCGTCGGCACCACCGGTGCCGCCATGATCCTGGTCCGGCCGTTACTCCGCGCCAACATGTCGCGCCGGCACAATTCGCATGTCGTGATCTTTTTCATCATCATGGTCGCAAATGTTGGCGGCGCGCTGAGTCCGTTGGGAGATCCGCCCTTATTTGTCGGCTTTCTGCATGGCGTCGACTTTTTCTGGACCACCCGAAACCTGTGGATCCAAACCACCGTTGTTGCCTTGCTGCTCCTGTCGATGTTTGTCGCGCTCGACCTCTGGCGCTTTCGAGGCGAACCAACGGCCGTCACCGCCGCGCCAAGCGAACCGATCAGGATTCGCGGCCTTATCAATCTCCTGCTGATAGCTGCGATCATCGGCTGCATTCTGGGATCGGCCAGCTGGCGGCCAGGCATTGCTTTCGACATTGCCGGCACCAAGGTAGAGCTGCAGAACCTGCTTCGCGATGCGCTACTGGTCCTTATCGCCTTGCTCTCGCTATGGCTGACGCCGGACGAGCATCGCGAGGCGAACGGATTTACCTGGGAGCCCATCCGGGAAGTAGCCAAACTGTTCGCGGGCATCTTCACCGCCATCATTCCGGTGTTGGCCATGCTGGATGCCGGCCGCAACGGCGCCTTCGGCTTGCTTCTAACAGCGGTGACGGCACGCGATGGCTCCCCGCATCAGGTTGCCTATTTCTGGTATACCGGCCTGATGTCGGCGTTCCTCGACAATGCGCCGACTTATCTTCTGTTCTTCGAGCTCGCGGGCGGCGACGCGCACGCGCTGATGGGCGAATATTCGGGGACCTTGGCGGCGATTTCGATGGGCGCGGTCTATATGGGGGCCCTGACCTACATCGGGAACGCGCCAAACTTCATGGTCGCGGCCATCGCGATCGAGGGCGGCGTCAAGATGCCGAGCTTTTTCGGCTACCTGCTATGGGCGTCCGCGATCTTGATCCCGCTGTTTCTGCTGCTGACCCTGCTTCCCATCGCTCCGGTTCTCAGGTGACATTGAACGCGCTATGCAGGTTCTTTCAGCTCGCGCGTCCCGATCGGAGAAGAATGACAATGCTTAGCGCCAAATCAGACGTCCAGGTCGACACTCCCGAAGTCCGCGTCACCGAATGGCGACTGGCGCCGGGCAGCGCCACCGGCCATCACACCCACGAGATGGACTACGTCATCGTTCCCGTGACTTCGGGTGAAATGACCATCGTGGCGCCCAATGGCGAGCGTTCCAAGGCGCAGCTCGGCGTCGGTAAATCTTATTTCCGCAAAGCCGGTGTCCAACACGACGTGCTCAACGAGACGGCAAGCGAGATCGTGTTCCTCGAAGTCGAGTTGAAGCCCTGAGTTTCAGGGGTGCCGCGCGCATCCTGGAACGGAACGGCAAACTCGGGCCGGCGGGCCTATCAAGCTGAAATGATGTGACACATAACGTTGCGGCGGAACAGGCCATTTGCCACCGAACCGTCGCAGTTGATCCCTCAATGTGCCTCAAAGTTCCAGCATCAAATCCGATGCGGGGAGTTGCCGGCCATGCTGAAATACCTGAAGAAATTTGCGGTGGACATTTTTCCGTCGGTGGCAGCGACGGTCATCGGGGCCTACATTGTTAACCATTACATCGTAACCAGGCCCGAGGCTCCGGCCGCCGCCGCAGTATCGACCGTCGACCCGAAAGCCGACGCCAAACCCGGCGAAAAACCCTCGCAAGTCAGCAATCTCCCGGAAGCCGGCGTGAAGGCCAAGGGGATCTCCGAGCGCACCCTGCTTGAGCGGTCGGCTTCGGAAAAGGGCGCGGTGATCGAAAAACCGCAGGAGAGATCCCAAGACAAATCGGATCAGAAATCGGATCAGAAATCGGCCGATCAGAAACCTGCTGACACCAAATCCCTTGACGCAAAGCCCGCCGAGCCGCCGGCCGAGACCGCGAGCGTTCCCCCCGAGCCGCGCCGCCATGCACCCGCACCGCGTGAGAAGGCGGTCGCCAAGATTGCGCCAGCGCCCGTGCAGCCTGCCACGCCGGCCGTTGCGCCAGTCACATCGACGCGAAATCCTGCTCCGTCGGTTGAGTCCGAAGAGCGCCGCGACGCCAACGATCTCGCCCGCGCGGCGATCGAGCGTCAGCGTGGCACCAGCGATGGCGCGCAGCAGCGTCCGCAGGAAGCCGCTCGCGCATCGGACGCGCCTCGCGCGCCCGAGATTGCCAGCGTCGGCGAAGCTCCCCGCCTCGTGACCGCACCGTCCGTACGACCTCTGCCGCCGCCGATCATGGTCTCGACGCCTCCAAACGAAAGCCCGGATCAAAGTTCACAACCGAAGCCGCCTTACGCGGCCAGCGCGCGGATCGACGATCCGCGCCGTCCGACGCCACCGGCTGAGATTCCGCTCTCGCGCCCGCCGCTCGATCTGCGTGCCGAGGGGGCCGAGCCGCCCGCAAAGGAACACACGACGGTCGCCGACGATATGCTGTCTGCGGCGAAGTCGGTGTTTCACGCCGTGCTGCCGAAATAATCCGCTACGCGAACTACAGCGCGATGACTTTTCTTCGAATCGTCATCCCGCTCCAGCCGTTTGTCTGAGCATGATCTCCCGCGCAAACGCTTTGCGTTTGTCGCAAGGGAAAACCGGTGCCCACTTTGCGCTAACGCGGCCTTCGGGTCCGGATCATGCTCTAGCCGCCGGTGCGCGCCAGCCCGCTGCGCGCGGCTTCGTCCTTGGGACGGAGAGCGACCGCGCGGCCGTATGACTCGGCGGCCGTAGCTTTGTCGCCCAGCCGCTCATAGGCCTGCCCGCGGGTGGTCCAGGCTTGCGCGCTGTTTGGGTCGGCCTGCACCGCCTCGTCGAGATCGGCGGCGGCTTCCTTCGGCTTGTCGACAGCGAGGTAGCTGGTCGCGCGTCCCAGCAACGGTTCGACCCGCTGCGGCGTCAGCCCGTTGGCCGCGGTGAAATCCTCGATCGCCTGCTGATGCTGGCTTTGGCCTTGATAGGTCAGGCCGCGGCCGTAAAGCGCTTGGGTATTATAGGGGTCGAGCGCGAGCGCGGAATCGAATTCCGCGAGCGCTTCGTCGGGCTTGCCGGATCGTGCAAGGACCTGGCCGCGTGTGGCGTGGCCCTTTGCATCGCTGACGTTTTGCGCGCTGATCGTATCCGCCGGTTTCTCGGCGGTCGCCTTCGGCTTCTCATGGTCCAATCCCCATGATCCTAGATCGAACGAACAGCCGCCGAGCGGCAGCGCGACTACAAGCCAAACGATCGGCGTCGCGAACTTGCGAAGACGCGAAACTCCGGAGATGGCTGGGAGC
>JBJMTR010000223.1:0-2562 GCA_045811565.1 Bradyrhizobium sp. | reverse complement strand
TGGCCGCGGGCTGCAGCCGGATCACCGATTCGGCCTTGGCCTGATCGGCATGCGCGAGCGGATATTGGCGTTGGGCGGCACGCTCGACGTCGCCGGAGGCGAGGGTGGTGTGACGGTGGAGGCGCTCGTTCCCAGAGGATTGCACGGTTAATGGGCATTCGGGAATTTTTCCCGGATTCTTCGGGAAGAATGCACGCTTGGGGCCCGATCTTTTGCAGGTAGCACATCGCGGCCCATTCTCACTACTATCGTCTCGCCGAAACGGCGGACATCAGGACGGCCGAAGCGGAATGGGGATGGGATAGATGGGCGTTCGGGTCCTGCTGGTCGTGTCGATATCGACGGGCCTCGTTGGTGTTGGGAGCGACACTGGCTATGCTCAAAACGAGCCCGCGGGCGTTCATGCCTTGCCGCCCGTGGAGGTCTCACCGCCCGCGGAGGCCGCGAGACGCGCTCGCCCCAAGGATGCGACGCGCATCGCTCGCGCCCGGCCAAGAGTCTACATACCCACCACCCCAACGCAGAGTTCGACGTCGGCCGCCGAAGCGGACAAGGTGCCGGCCAGCATCAGTGTCATCGACAACGGCCAGATCGAACGTACCGGTTCGCTGAATATCACGGATGCCTTGCAGCAAAGCGTGCCGGGCATCAGCATCAACGAAGTCGCCGGCAATCCATTCCAGCCCGACGTGCAGTTTCGCGGTTTCGTCGCGTCTCCGGTATCTGGCACGCCGCAAGGACTGGCGGTTTACCAGAACGGGATCCGCATCAACGAAGCCTTCGGCGACACCGTCAATTGGGATCTGATTCCGACGGCCGCAATCAATTCGGTCGCGGTGGTGACGAACAATCCCGCCTTCGGCCTCAATGCGCTGGGCGGGGCGATCAATCTGCAGATGAAGGACGGCTTCAATTACCACGGCGCCGAGATCAACACGTTGGGTGGTTCATTCGGCCGGCTGCAGAGCTCAGCACAATGGGGCAAGCAGGTCGATAATTTTGCCGTCTACGGCGCCCTCGAAGGACTTCACGACAACGGCTTTCGCAATTTCTCCGCATCGGATGTTCGCCGCTTCTACGGCGATGTCGGCTACAAGAACGACCTCAACGAGTTTCACCTCAACATGGGGCTTGCCGACAATAAATTCGGCGCGGCCACCACCGTTCCCGTCGAACTGTTGCAACGATATTGGGGCGCGACCTACACCACGCCGCAAACCTCGAATAACCGCGTCGGCTATTTCAACCTGACGGGAAAGGTCGAGGCGACGCCGACCTGGACCATCGATGGCGCGGCGCGCTTGCGCGTTTTCGACCACAAGACGCTGGACGGCAATCCGTCCGGCACGCAGCCCTGCGGTGCCGATCCGACCCTCCTGTGTTTCGGCGATGACACGACGCCAGCAAATGGCCTGAGCGGCACTCAGCTCGCCAATCCCTTCGCTCCCGATGCGGTGCTCGGCGAGAAGGACCGGACCACAACGCGTTCGACCACGGGGGGCCTCTCCCTGCAGGCGACCAACAGCGACCAGCTGTTTGGACATGACAATCGTTTCGTGATCGGCGGAAGCTTCGATTCCAGCGTGACGCGCTTCACGGCCAGTGCCGAACTGGGCACGATCGGGCCGGACTATGTCGTCAGTGGCAGCGGAATATTTTTGGGGCCGTCCGGCGCCCCTGTATCGATCGGCCCGGTCTCGCTTCGCGCCACCAATCAATATACCGGGCTCTACGCGCTCGACACGTTTGATGTGACCAACGCATTCTCGATCACCGCAGGCGGTCGCTTCAACAACGCGCGCATTGCGCTCGAGGACCAGATCGGCACCGCCCTCAACGGCAGTCACACCTTCGACCGTTTCAATCCGATGATCGGCGGCACCTACAAGATTACCCCGGAGCTGACGGCCTATGCAGGCTATTCGGAGGCCAACCGCGCGCCGACCCCGTTGGAACTGGGCTGCGCCGATCCGGCGCATCCCTGCCTGATCGCGGCGTTCCTCATCTCTGATCCGCCGCTGAAGCAGGTGGTGTCCCGTACCGTAGAGGCCGGTCTGCGCGGCACCAGGGAACTGAACATAGGCACGCTCGGGTGGAAGGTCGGCGCCTTCCGCGCAAAGAACACCGACGATATCCTCGCCATTCCCAGCCCGGAGTTGCAGGGCTTCGGCTATTTCCAGAACGTCGGTTCGACGCGCCGGCAAGGCATCGAAGCCGAGGTCAGCCTCAAATCATCCGCGCTGCGGCTCTACGCCAGCTACGCCTTCGTCGACGCGCGCTTCCTTGACGCGCTGCAGGTCGGCTCCAACAGCCCGTTTGCCGATGCCAATGGCAACGTCCAGATCCTGCCCGGCAATCAAATTCCGGCTGTTCCCCGCCATCGCATCAAGGCCGGGTTCGATTATTCAATCACCGACGCCCTCAAGGTTGGCGCGGACGCGCTGTTTGTGAGCAGCCAATATTTCGTCGGCGATGAATCGAACCAGGCACCAAAATTGGCTTCCTATGCTGTATTCAATGCCCACGCTTCCTATCGGATCAACAAGACCTTTCAGATCTATG
>JBJMTR010000222.1:0-11725 GCA_045811565.1 Bradyrhizobium sp. | reverse complement strand
GCCGGAATATGATGTCTCGATGTCCCTCGAAGCCAATCCGCTCGACGACCTCAAGCGCGCACCCGACGTGCAGCCGGTCGCGCGCAACCCAGCGCCGCGCGACGGGTTCTCTTTCAAGACATCGAGCCTGTTCTTCGGCTCTTCGCTAGGGTCGCCCGAAAGCATCGAACGCTGGCAGCCCGGTGAAGAGCCTGTCATCGTGATGCCCGGCGCGCTTCCCGATCCGGATACGAAAATGATGGCGTCGTTGCCCGTCGATGCCGATGCCCCGGTCCGGGCCGGTGAGATGGGCGAGAGCATCGCGCCGAAGGGCGAAGTCAATTCCGACAATCAGCGCGCCAAGACGCCGGTGGAGCGGCTTGGCCTGTTCGATGAGAAGTCGCGCGGAAAGTCCGAAAAATGCCTCGCCGAGGCGGTTTATTTCGAAGCCCGCGGCGAGGCGGTGCGCGGCCAGATCGCGGTGGCGCAGGTGGTGCTGAACCGCGCCTTCTCCGGCAAATATCCGGAGACCGTCTGCGGCGTGGTCTATCAGAACAAGCACCGCCACTTCGCCTGCCAGTTCACCTTTGCGTGCGACAACAATCGAGATGTCATTCGCGAGCCCGAAATGTGGGAACGCGCCCAGAAAATCGCCAAGGCGATGCTCGATGGCCGGCTGTGGCTGCCGGAAGTCGACAAGTCGACCCACTACCACGCCTATTGGGTGCGCCCATCCTGGGTGAGCGAGATGAAGAAGATGTACAAATTCGGCGTCCACACCTTCTATCGTCCCCGCGCCTGGGGTGACGGCAGCGAGGCGCCGAGCTGGGGAAGTGCCGCAGAAACCGCCGCGATCTCGGCAAAGCTCGCGGAAGCCGCGCAAAGCTCGGCCGAGCAGGCCAGCGCGAAACGGTAAACAATCGCGAGATTCCGGGGGTGCACCTCCAGCGCCGGAATGACGATCATCCCTCAATCGGATGACGCTGATTTTGCAGAGCTGCCCTGCACGGACGATTTTTCCCGCGCCTACCCTTGGGATTCCATGCAGATGCATTAACTTCCCGTAACCTTTTGGCTCGGGAGCTCCGGGCGCCTCTTCATGGACGGGGAAATAGATGGCTGGAACCACACACGAACTTCGCTCCACCCCCGTTTCCGGCTATTGGCGGACCCCGCTGGTCATCATCCTCTGCGGCTGCGCGATTGCGATGTTAAGCTTTGGGCCGCGATCGAGCCTCGGGTTCTTCGTCCAGCCGATGGGCCGCGAGTTTAGCTGGGGCCGAGACGTGTTCGGCCTCGCGCTCGCGCTACAAAACCTGTTGTGGGGATTGGGCCAGCCGATCGCCGGTGCAATCGCCGACCGGTTTGGCCTCTTGCGCGTGATCATTGTCGGCGCGTTGCTCTACGCCGCCGGCCTTCTGATGATGCGCTATGCCGCAACACCGGCCTCGCTCGACATCGGCGCCGGCGTGCTGATCGGTTTCGGACTATCCGGTTCTTCGTTCAATCTCGTGCTCTCCGGCTTTAGCAAATTGCTGCCGCCGGAGCGGCGCGGTATCGCGTTTGGCGCCGGAACCGCCGCCGGTTCGTTCGGGCAATTCCTGTTCGCGCCGTTCGGCGTGGCGCTGATCGACAATTTCGGCTGGCAGACGGCGCTTACGGTATTCGCCGCGCTGATGCTCTTGATCGTGCCGCTATCGCTCGCGCTCGCCACCCCGCCCGCTGAAACGGCCGATGTGCCGGCTGCAAATCAACAGTCGTTCAAGACGGCGCTCGCCGAAGCATTCGGTCATCGATCCTACGTCTTGCTGGTGCTCGGCTTCTTCACCTGCGGCTTTCAGCTTGCCTTCATCACCGTGCATTTGCCGGCTTACCTCGTCGACCGCGGCATTCCCGCTTCCACCGGCGGCTGGGTGATCGCGGCGATCGGGCTGTTCAACATCATTGGTTCGCTCGGCGTCGGCTGGCTGCAGAACATCTTTCCGAAGCGCTATATCCTGTCGTTGATCTATTTCACCCGCGCGCTATCGATCGTCGCCTTCATCTCGTTCCCGATCACGACCTTCTCCGCAATCGCGTTCGGCGCGATAAGCGGCCTGACCTGGCTGTCAACGGTGCCGCCGACCTCGGCGCTGGTGGCGCTGATGTTCGGCACGCGCTGGTTTGCCACCCTGTATGGCTTCGCCTTCGTCAGCCATCAGGTCGGCGGCTTCCTCGGCGTGTGGCTTGGCGGCATCGCGTTCGAGCAATTCGGATCATACACCGCGATCTGGTGGCTCTCGGTATTTTTCGGCGTGCTGTCGGCGCTGATCAACCTGCCGATTGTGGAGGCTCCGGTCGCGCGCCCGGTTGCGCAACCCGCCTGATGAGATAAACATCCCCGGATCAAACGTTCGGGGAGGTTCATCGTGGCAACGTTCAAGGCCCTAAGAATCGACAAGGCGGACAAGGGAACCACAGCCGCAGTCACGCAATTCGACGAAGCCGAATTGATGGATGGCGACGTCACTGTGCGGGTCGAGTGGTCGACGCTGAATTACAAGGATGGCCTTGCTGTCACCGGCAAGGCGCCGGTGGTGCGGCGCTTTCCGATGATCGCCGGCATCGACTTCGCCGGCACTGTCGAACAATCCTCGCACCCGCAATGGAAGGCCGGCGACAAAGTCGTCTGCAATGGCTGGGGCATGGGCGAGACCCATCTCGGCGCCTACGCCGAGAAAGCGCGCGTCAACGGCGACTGGCTGGTGCGGCTGCCCGATGGGATGTCGACGCGCGATGCGATGGCGATCGGCACCGCCGGCTACACCGCGATGCTTTCGGTCCTGTCGCTACAGAGGCATGGGCTGTCGCCGACGAGCGGGCCGATCGTCGTCACCGGTGCCGCGGGCGGCGTCGGCTCAGTCGCCACCGCCGTGCTTTCAAAACTCGGCTATCACGTCATCGCCTCCACCGGGCGGACGTCGGAAGCCGACTACCTCAAGGGCCTCGGCGCCGCCGAGGTGATTGACCGCAACGAATTGTCGGGGCCGGCCAAGCCGCTGGCGAAGGAGCGCTGGGCCGGGGGCATCGACAGCGTCGGTTCGACCACGCTCGCCAACCTTCTCTCGATGACCAGGTATGGCGGCGCCATCGCCGCTTGCGGCCTTGCCGCCGGCATGGACCTGCCGTCTTCGGTCGCGCCGTTCATTTTGCGAGGAGTGTGCCTTCTCGGCATCGATTCCGTGATGTGCCCAATTGAGCAGCGCAAGATCGCCTGGAGCCGCCTCGCCAGCGATTTGGATAAAGGAAAACTTGCTGATATCACTCATGAAATTGGTTTGGACGAAGTCATTGGCACTGGTGCCAAAATACTCGCCGGCCAGGTGCGCGGTCGGATCGTGGTAAAAATTCTCTAGCGGCGTTCAGACTTTACCAACCAAGCTGCTCCAATCTTGCCACGGTTGATATGGTAAGCAGCGGGTAAAGAGAAACGGCGGGTGCCCGCGCTGGGTAAGTTGGAGTGGCTCATGCTTGCGCGTTTGGTGTTGGGGACGGTCACGGCCGGGGCAATGGTCGTGCCCGCGCTGGCCGGAATGATGAATGCAGATGAGGCGCGCAAATTCGTCACCGGTAAGCTTTTCGCGTTTACCTGCTTTGATGGCACCCGGGGCGCAGGCCGCATCCTGGACGACATGGGGGCGGCCGGCTCCATTCAGTTCTCCGGTTCAGGCCCCATCCGCCATGTGCGCCTGCCCGGTAATACGCTTCAGGTTCGCGGCCAGAGCGTGTGCGCCTCGCTCAAGGGCCTGCCGTTTGAACCTTGCTTCAATCTCGACAAGCGCGACGAGCGCTCTTTCCGCGGATCGGTGTCGGGCATGGGCTTTGCCTATTGTGATTTCCGTCACCAGGGCGCCCAACAGATGCTGATGGCACGCGCGGTGGCGCGGCCGCGCTCGCTCCGGGCATCGGAGCAGACCCGCTCGGCCGATGCATCGCGGGCCGAGATATCCGCCCGCGTCGAGACGCCGCCGGTGGAGCGCGCCAGGCTCGAGCCGGTCAAGGCCGAGCCTGCAAAGACGGAAAGCGCGCCGGAATTGCGCCGCTCGACCGACTGATGCCTTGACTGCCCGCTTGACCGATCCCTTGGGCGCACGACTCAACTTCTCCAGGTCAGGAGAATGCAGCCGCAAATGTGGCGCGCGCAGCCCGTAGTCATACGGGCTGGCGAATTCATGGCTTTGTGGCGACTCTCAACCCAGCGTGTCGAATGGCCGGGGGCGGTCGCCGATATGAGTTCAGCCATGCCGCTGTATTTTTTCCGTATTAGCCACGGCCACTACGCAGGTGAATCCGATCAGGGATCGGAATTTGAAAGCCGCGAGGCCGCCTGGACCGAAATGACCAAGGTCTGCGGCAATCTTGTCGGCAGCATCTCGCGAAACCTCAGGCAGAATGCCGAATGGCAGATGGAGATGCTCGACGAGACCAAGCAGCCGGTGTTCAGGATCCGCCTGATCGGGGAGTCGGTCAGCTAGGCCGTGATGACTTTTCTTCGAATCGTCATCCCGCTCTATCCTTTCGTTTGGGCATGATCTCCCGCGCAAACGCGTTGCGTTTATCGCGAGGGAAACCCGGTGCCCACCTTTCCGGATCACAATGTGAGACGGCATCTACGCGCCCGATGGCGCCGCGGGAGCGGGCGGCGGCGTGGCAGATCTGCGAAACAGGATCCGCTGGTACAGCCAGCCGATCGCGACCAGCACCACGCCCAAGCACATAAAGGACAGCGCGCGGTAGACCCCTGACAGCGTGGACATATCGATCAGGAAGGCCTTCATGATCGTCAGCGCGATCACTGCGGCAGAGGCAAGCCGGGCACGCTGCGAATTGAAAACGATACCGATGCCGAGCAGCGCCACGCCGAACGCGAGCCAGGCGATCGAATAGCTGTATTGTTCGGCGCCAGTGGTCGGGCCGTGAGACAAGATGGGCCCGTGATAAAGCCTGCGAATTTCACAGGTCACGTAGGTGAGTGCGAGAACGAGCGCGCCGGCGGCAAGCGTGTTGGCGTAGCCCGTCGGACGGTGCCCCGCCACGGCGTAGGACAGCAACAGTGCCAGCACAGCAGGTAGCGCATAGCCAAGCAGCAGCAGGTTGATGAAAGTGCCGCCGACATCGATCGGCCAGATGATCGGCGTCTCCAGCAACATCAGGCCGAACACGGTCGCCAGACCGGCGAAAACGGTCAACAGGACCGCGCCGATATTGTGGACGATGCTGTCGGTGCGGATGCGCAAGCGCTCCAGTCCGATCGCCATCGCCAGCGCGACGCAGACCTGCAACCCGACCTCCGTGAGGCCGGCGCTCTGGCGATAGACGTCGCCACTGTTGACGGCATGGCGGATTTCCATGAAGGCCAATAGCACCGTGAACAGGATCGCAGCCGATTCCACGGCGCGCAGCGGCGCATCGTCACCATTGCGGCGCAGGAAGATGCTGCCGCCCCAGAACGACAGCGCTGGAATGCCGTAACCCCACAACAGCCAGTTGAAGATCGGGGTGGTGCCGACCGCATCGCCGGCAATGCGCGGCTCGTAGCCGACGCGCAGCACCACAATGCCGGCGAGAATGGCGGCCAGCGAACGCAGGAACGGGATCGGCCGCTGCGTCGAAATCCACGCGGCGCCCATCGATATCAGCGCCAGCGCGACCGTGAGCCAGCCTTTCTCCAGCGCAAACGTCAGCGCCAGCGCCAGCGCCGCGAGCGCACCGGTCGCGAACAGTGCGATTGAGGCCGATCGTCCCGACTGGTCCTCGCGCCGGGTCAGGATCTCGGTCGCGGCGGCGTAGGCAGCGGCCAGCATCACCGCGACAATCGCAAATGGGATCGAACGGTCGAGATGGGCGATGCGGGCATAGAGGGCGACCAATAGCGCCAGCGGCGTGAACACCGCCGATGCCGCCCAACTCGCGGTGATCTTGGTGGCGCTGAAGCGGAATTGTGCGAGGAAGCCCGCGACACCGAATCCGGCGGCAAAAATCGCCGCCGATATAAGATGCAGCGAGACTGAACCGTCGGTCGCATTCGGAGCAATACCCGGAAGCGGCCCGCCGGGCAGCACCAGCGTGTCCGGATTGGCGCGCACGGCCCATTCGCCGAACACGACGAACACAAACATCGAGGCGGCGCCGATCGCGCCTGTCGCCGCGGGCGCGCGCCAGGCGATCAACAGGCTGCCAGCCACCAGCAGGGCGAACGTGATCATGGCGGGATCGCCATGAAAGCTGTTCAGCACGATCAGGGTTGCGCCGAACAGGTAAGCCGCCAGCGACCCGGACGAGATCGGTTCGATCTGCTCTCCGTCAGCTGGCGGGCCGAACATGAAGCCGCACACCACCAGCAGGGCCGCCAGGATAAATCCGGCGATGACATGGAACGCGTGCGGCCCAATCATCGACGGCCCGCATTGCAGGCAGGGGAAGGTCCAGAGCACGGCAAACACGATGGTCGTGACCGCAAGCCAGCGCCAAAGCCGGATGCGCGCCAGACCAAAGGAAGCCGCGGTAACGATGGCGAGATAGATGTACAGCGCCCAGAAGTTCGGCTTGTCGGAGGAAATCAGAATCGGCGTGACGAACGCGCCGGCAACGCCGAGACCGGCCAATGCCGGCCCGTGCAATAGCGCCGCGGCGAGCGTGCCGAGCGCGACCATTCCGAGCAGGATGAACGCGCTCGCGGGCGCCAGGAAATCGTACAGCGCGTAGGCCGCATAGACGGTCGCGAAAGCAACGGCCGTCCCTGCGGCGGTGAGGATCGCCGGGATATTGGCGATCGGCAGCGCTTCGATCGCGGAAATGCTTTCCTTGCGGCGGGTCCATTCGCCGGCGGCGAGTAGCGCCAGCGCGAACAGGCCACCGAGCATCGTGCGCACGCCGGGGCCGAGCAGACCGGCCTCGATCGAATAGCGCACCATGAAAAATCCGCCGAGCGCCAGCGTCAACCCGCCGATCCACACCACCCATTTTGTGCCGATGGTTTCCTCGAAACCAGGTGCCGGTTGCGGCAGCGGTGGCGGCATCGCGGTCGAATCACCGACGTCCGGCCCGACGGCCTGTTCGGCCGCGGCCGGTGCCACGGGTTCAGGCGGCAAGGGCGGCGGTTCGGCTGAAACGCCGGGTGAGGAAACTGTCGGGGCTTGCCCGGACTCCTGTGGCGTGAGTGGTGGCGGGAACGCGGCCGTCCTCGCCTCGATCACCTGCAGCTGCCTGCGCAGTGCCGCAACTTGGTTGAACGCCTTGAGCGCGAGAATGAGTGCGACGATGGCGATCACAAAGGGCAGGAAGAAATCGAGCGACGAATCGAACATTTAGCCTCCAGCCAGCATGATCCGGGCAAGTGGGCACCGGGTCTTCCCTCGCGACAAACGCAACGCGTTTGCGCGGAGATCATGCTCAAACAAGCCATTGAGCCGGATGACGATTCGAAGCAAGGTCAGTACGCGGCGCGTCAGACCGTTAACCGGTCACTTCCGCGGCCTGTCGCAATCCACTGGGTGCGGGCTGACGGCCGAAAAGTTCAATTCTGGCCGTGCGGCATTTTCGCGGGCTCTAATCCAGATCGACGCGGAATGGCCGGCCCTCGACCATCATGCTGCCCGGACCCATCTCATCGAGCGCGCGCAGCATCCGCCCCTCGCGTCCCAGCGCCTTGTCCGCGAGACCGACGATCAGCCGGTTCGGGGAAGCGATCGGGGAGGCGAAGCGGATCTGGCGCGCAATCGCCGCCTCGTCCCGATGCGGGTTGAGCGCGCAGGCGGCGGCAAAGGCGCTTGCGGTCGAGCGGCTGATGCCGGCGTAGCAGTGAACCACCATCGGCGCAGTGCGGTCCCAACCGCGCACGAAATTCAGCAACTTCTCGATGTGCGCTTCCGACGGCGCGACAAAGCCATCCAGTTGCTCGATGATATCGTCCATCGCCACTTTCAGGTGGTTGGCAGGAAGCACCGATTCCGGCCGTTGCACCTGATCGACATTGGCCATTACGGTCAGGACGTGACTGGCGCCGGTGGCTTTGACGGTGTGGGGCAATGCGGCGAGCGAGCAGACATGAATCATGATGGTCCTTGGGAACTCCTGCTTGCGGTGATTATAGGCCCGTCGCGCAGGGTGGGCAAAGGCGCACTTGCGCCGTGCCCACCATCTTGGACATGTACCAATTCGGTGGGCATGCTTCCGCCTTCGCTCTTCGCGCTACGGCGGACAAGTCATTGCCCACCTTACCCCGACGGTGACGATAACCCGTTGAATCGCATTAAAAAACGCTTCTCGGCCTTGGCTGCGGTCCACGGCGTCAGGTAATCCCGTTCGGTTGCCTCCGGCAGGCCGGGATCGCGGCCGAACAGGCGCTTCGCCTCGGCTTCGGCAAAGCCCGCCAGACGCGTCGCCTCGAGATAGGCCGCGCCGCGGTCGGCGGCCTTGATCTGCTGTGTGATCTCGTCGGCGAGAGTCGGCGGCAGCCCGAAGCGGATATGGATCGCCGAAAGCAGCCGTTTCTCCACCGCCTTGTAGTCGCCGCCGAGAACCGCCTTGAACGGCGAGATCATGTCGCCGATGACATATTCCGGCGCATCGTGCAGAAGCGCCGCAAGCCGAAAGCGTGCATCGACGCGCGGCATCTGCTCGCGCATGACGGTTTCCACCAATAGCGTGTGCTGGGCGACCGAAAAAATATGCGCGCCGCTGGTCTGCCCGTTCCAGCGTGCGACGCGCGCAAGCCCATGGGCGATATCGGCGATCTCGATATCGAGCGGCGAGGGGTCGAGCAGATCGAGCCGCCGTCCCGATAACATCCGCTGCCAGGCGCGGGCAGACGGCTGCGATGCCGGTGCTCGCCTGGCCATTTGATGCGTGTGATTCCTGCCGGTCATTTGACCTTGAGCCGGAGCGCGCGATGCTGTCCGCCGCAGGTCTCGTGGCAGAAGCAGGAGACCAGATGGTCGTTGACCATGCCGGTGGCCTGCATGAAGGCGTAGACGATGGTCGGGCCGACGAATTTGAACCCGCGCGCGGAGAGTTCCTTGGAGATCTTGATCGAGAGCGGCGTCGATGCCGGTACGCTGGCGGTTGTCTTGAACTGGTTGACCTTCGGCTTGCCGTCGAGGAAATCCCAGAGGAATTTCGAGAAGCCCGGCCCTTCTTCCATGATTTTCAGATAGGATTTTGCGCTGGCCACCGTGCCTTCGATCTTGGCGCGGTTGCGGACGATGCCGACGTCGTTCATCAGCGCATGGATTTTCGTGGCGTTGTAACGCGCGATCTTCTCGGGGCGGAAATCGTCGAAGGCCTTGCGGAAGTTCTCGCGCTTGCGCAAAATCGTGATCCAGGAGAGGCCGGCCTGGAAACCATCGAGGATCAGCTTCTCATAGAGCGCGCGGTCGTCATATTCCGGCACGCCCCATTCACCGTCGTGATAGGCCATGTAGAACGGGTCTTCGCCCGGCCATGGGCACCGCATTTTTCCGTCGCCATGCAGTCGCGCGGAACGGCTCATGCGACCGTCTGCTTGGGCGTGGCACGGACGACTTCCGGCTCGGCGAGGTGGATGCCGAGGCCGCCCGCGGTCAGCGGCACGCCGGCGTCGAGTGCGTCGGCAACGCGGTCGGTTCGGATCAGCGCCAGGCCATTTTGCCCGGAGGTCGAGCCCATGGTGCCAACCGGCTTGTCGCCGGCCAAAATGGTCGCGCCCACCTCGGGCGACGGACCCTCGAGAATGACCTTCACGGTCCGGGTGCGTGCGGTGCCGCGATGCTGCATGCGCGACACCACTTCCTGTCCGACATAGCAGCCCTTCTCAAAATCGACGCCGTTGAGGCGATCCATATTGGTCTCATGCGGAAACGCATCGCCGTACATGAAGTCGAGGCCGCCGCGCGGTACGCCAGATGCGATGCGGTGGGCCTCGTAGGCGGCGCTGTCGAGGAGATCAGCGCCGATGAGATCGGCGACTTTTTGTTTCAGATCCTCGGGAACGAGAATGCGCCAGCCGAGCCCGCTGTGACGCGGATCGGCGAATGAAAGATCAGGCTTCGTGGTGGGCTCGCCGTCCCATACCGCCAGCACGCCGAGATTGTCGGACAAGTTCTCGACCGCGACGTTGGCGCGCAGCTTGTAGAAACCGAGCTTGTCGGTAAGCGCTTGCGCCAGCGCCCGCGGCGCGTCGAGCAGAAAGCCGCCGCCATGGCCATCGGGGGCTTCTGTAATCAGGAAATCGATCGTGATCTTGCCCTGCGGTGTCAAGAGCGCGCCGAACCGGCCGAGACCGGGGCCGAGCTGCGTCACGTCTGATGTGACGAGGCCGTTGAGAAAGTTGCGCGCGTCCTCGCCGCTGACCTTGACCACGCCCCGGTCTGGAAGAAACGCTGCTTTCATACAAAAATCTCTTGTGACATGTTGCAGTGGAACGTATGCCGCCAAGGCACAAACAACAAGGCCTGCGGGGCTTGCGTAGGGCCTCATCCTGAGGAGCGGGCGGAGCCCGCGTCTCGAAGGAGGGATAGCGAGCACTGAATACGTTCCATGCTTCGAGAGGGCCCTGTGGGCTTCATCAGCGTGAGGATGGAGTATGAGGACGAATGACCCAACACTTCGACACCATTCTAAAATCCGGCACCGTGGTCAATCAGGATGGCGAGGGCGTGCGCGATATCGGCGTCACCGGCGGCCGCATCGCCGCGATCGGCGGGCTGGGACAGGCCTCGGCTGCGGAGGTGATCGACTGCAAGGGCTTGCACATCCTGCCTGGCGTGATCGACACCCAGGTGCATTTCCGCGAGCCGGGCCAGACCCACAAGGAGGATCTGGAAACGGGCTCGCGCAGCGCCGTGATGGGCGGCGTCACGGCCGTGTTCGAAATGCCGAACACCGATCCGCTGACCGTGACCGAGCAGACCTTCACCGACAAGGTGAAGCGCGGCCGTCACCGCATGCATTGCGATTTCGCGTTCTTCATCGGCGGCACCCGCGAGAACGTGCAGGATCTGCCGAAACTGGAACGCGCGCCGGGCTGTGCCGGCGTGAAAGTATTCATCGGTTCTTCCACAGGCGCGCTGCTGGTGGAAGATGACGAAAGCCTGCGGCGAATTTTTGCGGTGATCCGCCGCCGCGCCACCTTTCATGCCGAGGACGAATATCGCCTCAACGATCGCAAGCCGCTGCGCGTTGAGGGCGATCCGCGCTCGCATCCGGTCTGGCGCGACGAGACCGCGGCGCTGATGGCGACGCAAAGGCTGGTCAGGCTCGCGCACGAGAGCGGAAAGCGCATTCACGTGCTGCACATCTCGACCAAGCAGGAGATCGAGTTTCTGAGCGACCACAAGGATGTCGCCTCCTGCGAAGCGACGCCGCATCATCTCACCATGACCGCGCCCGAATGCTATGAGCGGCTCGGTACCCGTGCACAGATGAATCCGCCGGTGCGCACGGCGGACCATCGTGACGGCATCTGGCACGGCATCGAGCAGGGCATCATCGACGTGCTCGGCTCCGATCACGCGCCGCACACGCTGGAAGAGAAGGCAAAAACCTATCCGGCCTCGCCCTCGGGGATGACCGGGGTGCAGACGCTGGTGCCGCTGATGCTCGATCACGTCAACGCCGGGCGATTGTCGCTCGCGCGCTTCGTCGATCTCACCAGCGCCGGTCCGGCGCGTCTCTTCGGCATCGCCTGCAAGGGACGGATCGCGGCGGGTTACGACGCTGACTTCACCGT